>NZ_JBKGUN010000158.1:0-14511 GCF_046462195.1 Paracoccus sp. (in: a-proteobacteria)
GCAGCATCTCGACCGCGACGGTGGTGCGGGGCATCTGCATCAGGGACAGGATCCCCTCCTGCATGCGCGCGCCGCCCGCCGCGGAAAACAGCACCAGCGGCTTTTTCATCTGCACGGCACGTTCGGCGGCCGCGATGATGGCGTTGCCGACATACATCCCCATCGAACCAGCCATGAAGCTGAAGTCCTGGGCCGCGGCCACGATGGGCGTGCGGCCGATCTCGCCCTCGGCGACCAGCATGGCCTCTTTCTCGCCCGTGGATTTCTGCGCCGCCTTCATCCGGTCGGGATATTTCTTCTGGTCGCGGAACTGCAGCGGGTCGGTGATCGGCTCGGGGACCTTGACCTCGAGAAAGGCGCCCCCGTCGAACAGCGCGGCAAATCGGTCACGAGGCGTGATCGCCATGTGGTGGTCGCAGTTGGTGCAGACGTTCAGGTTGTCCGTCAGTTCGCGATGGAACAGCATCGTCCCGCATTCAGGGCATTTGGTCCACAGGTTCTCGGGCACTTCGCGGCGCGAGAACAGCGAATTGATGCGCGGGCGGACATAGTTCGTGATCCAGTTCATCGCGGGCGACCTTGGCTGTTTCCCGCCCCAGATAGGCCGCGACGGGGGGAATTGCAATTGCCGGGGCGGGCAGGGATGATGCCCGCCATGTGGGCCACCCTGTTCTTTGTCATGCATACCACGGTGTCGCTGGTGATCATCGCCCGCGTCCTGCTGCGTCCCCGGATCGAGCCCTCGGTCCGTCTGGTCTGGATCATGGTGGTCGAGGCGGTGCCCCTGGTCGGCATCCTGGCCTATCTGCTGTTCGGCGAGGTCCGCATGAACCAGGCCGAGGTCCAGCGCATGGCCGACGTGCGCGACCGGCTGACGGGCCTGCGGACGCCGGTCCCTGCCGTTTTGGCCGAAGCGCCCGACCCGGCAGGTCCCGTCATCGCCGCCAACAGCGCCGTAGGCGGCATGGTCGCGCTGTCCGGCAACCGCCTGCACCTTCTGGAAGAGTCGGACGCCGCCATCGACCGGCTGGTGGATGCAATCGAGCGTGCGGTCGATCATGTGCATGTGCTGTTCTATATCTGGCTGCCCGACGCCAGCGGCACCAAGATTGCCGAGGCGATCATGCGGGCCGAGGCGCGGGGGGTGCAGTGCCGGGTGATCGTCGATGCGCTGGGGTCGCGCACGCTGGTGCGATCGGAACTGTGGGAGCGGATGCAGCAGGCCGGTGCGGAATGCGTGACGGCCTTTCCCTGGGGATTGCCCTTCATCAGCATCCTGTTTCAAAGGCTGGATCTGCGCAACCATCGCAAGATCATGGTGGTGGACAACCGCATCGCCTTTACCGGCAGCCGCAACTGCGCCGACATGGCCTTTGCAATCAAGGCGCGCTTTGGTCCTTGGGTCGATATCCTCGTATCGGTCGAAGGTCCGGCGGTCCGGCAGCTGCAGGCGGTCTTTCTGGGCGACTGGATGAGCTATACGGGCCGCGACCTGGGGCCGATGCTTCAGCCGGTCGAGGCGGTGGCCGATCCCGGCGTCGTGACGCAGGTGGTGGCGACAGGTCCGGACCGGCGGGCAGGCAGCGTGTCCGACTGTCTGGCGGGGATGCTGCATGCGGCGCGCGACCGGGTGGTGATCACCACCCCCTATTACGTTCCGGACGCGGCGCTGGACGCGGCCATCCGCGCGGCGGCGCGGCGGGGTGTTCATGTGACGATGATCCTGCCTGCCCGCAACGACAGCCTGATCGTCGGCGCCACCAGCCAAGGCTTTTACTACGGCCTGATCGAGGCCGGGGTGCGGCTGATGCTGTTCCGGGACGGGCTGCTGCATTCCAAGATCATGACCATCGACGGCCGCATGGCGATGATTGGCAGCGCCAATCTGGACCGGCGCAGCTTCGAGCTGAACTACGAAGTCAACATGGCCGTCTTTGACCGCGAGTTCGTCGGGCATCTGGACGAACGCCAGCAAAGCTATGTCGCGCGTTCGGACGAGGTCGTGCTGAACGAGGTCCGCAACTGGAGCGCCTGGCGTCGGGTGCGCAACAACCTGCTGGCGCTGGCGTCTCCACTGTTGTGATCAAAGGGGCAGGGCGGTCGTGAACTTGGTCTGGCGCAGGACGAAATGCGTCACCGTGCTGCGGATGATCCCAAGCGGCAACATGCGGCGCATCAGGAAATGTTCCAAACCATCTGGATCGGCGGCAACGATCTTCAGTTGGTAATCCGACGTGCCGGTGATCGTCGCGCATTCCAGGATCTGCTCCTCGGTCTGCACGAAACGGTCGAAGCGGGCCAGCATCGCCTCGGTATGATCCAGCAGCGAGACCTGGACATAAGCCATCGCGTGCAGCCCGGCCTTTGCAGGGTCGACCAGCGCCACCTGGCGCTGGATCACCCTGTCCTCGATCATGCGGCGCAGGCGGCGCCACGCAGGCGAACTGGACAGGCCCGCGGCTTCGGCCAGTTCTTGCACCGACAGGGTGGCGTCCTGCTGCAGCAGGCGCAGGATACGGCGGTCCGTGTCGTCAAGTGGCGGCATGTCCTGCCCCTTCTGGCCGCCTGAGCGGAATGATTTTCCCCATAGAATGCACATTCCCCCTTATCAGGCAAAATCTTCCGCACGGCCGGGATAATCTGGATCTGTTGGGAAGGAGGACCCGCCATGTCGAAATCAACGGAATACCAGGCCAAACACCCTGATGAACGGGGCCATATCATTTACGATGAGAACGAAAATGCCGTTTGGCGCGATCTGGTGGCCCAGCAACTGCCGGCAGTGCGCCGCCACATGGCCGTACCCTATCTGCGCGGGCTGGACCTGCTGGACCTGCCACGGGACCGGGTGCCGCAATGTCCCGATGTGTCCGAAACGCTGGGCCGGCTGACAGGCTGGCGTGTCGAGCCCGTTCCCGCCCTGATCGGCTTCGGCCGCTTTTTCGGGATGCTGGCGGATCGTGCCTTTCCTGCCGCCAGCTTTATCCGGATGCGCAAGCACTTCGACTATATCGAGGAGCCAGACATCTTTCACGAGATCTTCGGCCACACGCCCCTGTTGACCGACCCGGCCTTTGCGGCCTTCAGCCAGGCCATCGGCGAGGCCGGAACCCGCTGCAGCAAGGCGGATTACAGCTGGCTCATCCGCCTTTACTGGTTCTCGATCGAGTTCGGGCTGATGCAGGAAGGCGGCAGGTTGAAGGCGCTGGGCTCGGGGCTGGCCAGTTCGGTGACGGAACTGCCCTGGTCCATTTCGGATCGGCCGGAGCATCGTGCCTTTGACGTGATCGACATCCTGCGCACGCCTTACCGCATCGACATCCACCAGCCGGTCTATTTCGTGATCGATGATCTGGACAATCTCTTTGCCGCTGCCCGCCGCGATCTGCTGGGCGATGTTGCGCAGGCGCGCGCCATGGGGTTGCATGACCCCAAGTACCCGCCCAAGGCCGCATAAGGAGAGCAGACCATGAGCAGCAACGAATTGGCAAATGCCACCTGCGAGCCCTGCCAGGGCGGCATCGCTCCCCTGGCCCTGGACGAAGCGCGACAGATGATGCGGGAACTGACCGGCTGGACCCTTGCCCCTACGGGCAAGGACATCAGCCGCCGCTTCGAGTTCAGGGGCTTTGCCAAGGCCGTCGAGATGGCGAACTTGGCCGCCTGGCTGGGCAACAAGCAGGGCCATCATCCCGACATTGCATTCGGATGGGGTTATTGCACCGTCACCTTCACCACGCACGAGGCGGGCGGATTGACGCGCAACGATTTCATCTGCGCGGCCCGGCTGGATGCGCTGGTCGCCTGAAAATGGGTGATTTTGTCTGACGCGGATCGCTCCAAGGTTGTTTCGAGGAATGTCCCGGTTTATTCCTGAACGGCAATCATTCGGGAGCGGACGCATGAAGGACTGCCACCTGCCTTCGGCCTTGCCGGAATGCCCTGTCGCGTTCCGATGCGCGCGTCCTTCGACGCGCGGGGGGTGACAATGGCGCGACGGCAGGACAGTTGGGCGTCCAGGCGCATTCGGGCTGCGGCAGCACGCCAGTGGCGGGGAATGGCATCCGAACTGACCGGCAGGCCCTTTCCCGTCTCCAGCAGCCTGCGCGACGAGGCGCGGGACCTGCAGCAGGTCTTGGGCCGTTTTCTGAATGTGGCAGGCAGCCACGGGAGGGCGGGACAGGATTCGTTGAACCGGATGGACCTGCCCGCGGGCACCGACTGGCGCTGGCGCCCACAGGTCATGTGCATGTGCGGCAACCACCTGGGGCTTGTGGGTCCGACCAATGGCAGCTGGCTGTCCGATGAGGTGGCGCTGTTTCATGACTGCGCAGCCCGGGCGATGATCCTGCGTCAGGTCCGCAACCGCCGGGCCACCGATTTGTCCAAATATGGGCTGGCGCTGGAGGTCATGGGTTTCACGGGCAGCTTTCTGTCCTTTTCGCTGACCTTGCCGCCGGCTGCGCTGGCCGGACTGGACAAGCATCACATCCTGCGGATGGAGTCGATCCTGCAGGCCGAACGGCGCATTGCCGTCTATGCCCGGCTGAACATCCAGCAGGGTCCGAACATCGAGACGATCCTGCGGCAGATGGGCCACCCGATCGAAGGGGGGCATTGCCCCCGCGTGATCGAGTTCGACCTCGGCTATGCCCAATTGTCGCAGCGTGCAGTCGAAAAGGCCTGGGTGGACGTGATTTTCGAAGCGCCGTTCATGAATGCCGTTGTCTTGCGGGACGTCATTCTGTCTCGCCATCCCCGCGCCCAGATCTGAAGGAGCGACGATGCCGCATTTCGAACATCTGGGAATTAAAGGCGGGCGGTGGCGCGGGCGCCTGCACGATCTGTCGGCGGAACCGCTCCGCGTGGTCGTGGTCCAGCATGGCGAGGTGGTCTGCGACGCGCGCCTGTTGCCCGAAGAGGGTTCCTGCCTTGTCGAGGCGGACCTGCCGGGCCATGTCCTTTGCGAGGGGATGCAAACCCTGCTGCTGCGGGTCGACGGGAGAGGCGACGGGGGCGAGCCTCCGACCGAAGGCGAAGTTCTGGCGCGGCTGCCGTTGCTGACGGGCCGGCCGCTGGATGATGATCTGCTGGCCGAGATCACGGCCCTTCGCGCCGAGCTTGAGCTGGTCAAACGGGAACTGCGCCGTTTTGCCGCCGATCACGCCGGAAGATCGCCGGCCTAATAACAGGCCGGGCCGCGGTTCGCGGACACCGGCAGTCACGTCACCTGTCTGTCATGCTTCCTTGCGAAAAGCGGGGGACGTGGCTATATCGGCGGCTTCGTGACGATGCCCTGATTGGTGCCATCCGACGCCCCTTGGCCCGACCCAGATCCGGAAGGTTTTTTCCCATGACCGCGTTGCCGACGCCCCATTACCTGATCGACATGTCCAAGCTGCGCGCGAACATGGAGAAGGTGGCGTGGCTGCGCGAGGCGTCGGGGGCCAAGGCCCTGCTGGCGCTGAAATGTTTCGCGACATGGTCGGTCTTTGACCTGATGCGCGACTATATGGATGGCACGACCTCGTCGTCGCTGTTCGAATTGCGCCTGGGACACGAGACATTCGGCAAGGAAACGCATGCCTATTCCGTGGCTTGGGCAGATCACGAGATCGACGAGGCCGTGTCCTATGCCGACAAGATCATCTTCAACAGCCTGTCGCAGCTGGACCGCTTTGCGGACCGTGCGCAGGGCATTGCCACCGGACTGCGGCTGAACCCGCGGTTTTCCACCAGCGGCTTTGATCTGGCTGATCCGGCCCGGCCTTTCTCGCGTCTGGGGGAATGGGACATGGACCGGTTGACGCAGGCCCTGGACCGCATCAACGGCGTGATGATCCATTACAATTGCGAGAACGGGGATTTCGACCTTTTCGACCGGCAGTTGACGCGGATCGAGACCGAGTTCGGCGGCCTGCTGAAGAGGCTGGACTGGGTGTCCTTGGGAGGCGGCATCCATTTCACCGGCGAAGGCTATCCGCTGGAGCGTCTGGCCGACCGTCTGAAGGCCTTTCAGGACCGTTTCGGCGTCCAGGCCTTCCTGGAACCCGGCGAGGCCAGCATCACCAGGACGACGACGCTGGAAGTCTCGGTTCTGGACATCCTCGACAACGGCAAGCGGATCGCCGTCGTGGACAGCAGCACCGAGGCCCACATGCTGGACCTGCTGATCTATCGCGAGGACGCCAAGCTGCCGCAGTCGGGCGATCATGCCTATCAGGTGGCGGGCAAGACCTGCCTTGCGGGCGACATCTTTGGCGAGGCCCGGTTCGCGCAGCCGCTGGCCATCGGCGACCGGATCAGTATCCAGGATGCCGCCGGCTACACGATGGTCAAGAAGAACTGGTTCAACGGCGTCGCGATGCCTTCCATCGCGATCCGGGACGAGGACGGCAGCATCCGCACCGCCCGCAGTTTTTCCTTTGACGATTACAAAGGCAGCCTGTCCTGAAGGCCACCCACCCTTTGCAGCCCCTCGACCAGGAGACAGAATTGGCGAAAAAGAACGTGCTCATCATCGGCGCCGGAGGCGTGGCGCAGGTCACGGCCCACAAGATTGCCCAATGGGCGGCCGAGTTCGGCGATCTGCACATCGCGAACCGGACCCAGGCCAAGGCCGATGCGATCATCCAGTCCCTGCGCGACAAGGGGCATGACCTGCCTTTTGCCAGCCACGCGCTGGATGCGATGGACGCGGACGCGGTCGAGGCGCTGATCCGCAAGGTTGACGCGGGCATCGTCATCAACGTGGGCACGGCCTTCATCAACATGACCGTTCTGGAAGGCTGCATCCGCACGGGCGCCGCTTATATCGACACGGCCATCCATGAAGACCCTTCAAAGGTCTGCGAGACACCGCCCTGGTACGGCAACTACGAATGGAAGCGGCGCGAGGATGCGGCCCGTGCGGGCGTCACCGCCGTTCTGGGGGCGGGCTTCGATCCGGGCGTGGTGAACGCCTATGCCCGCCTCGCCGAGGACGAATATTTCGACAAGATCGACAGCATCGACATCGTGGACATCAACGCGGGCAGCCATGGCCGCTGGTTCGCCACGAACTTCGACCCCGAGATCAACTTTCGCGAGTTCACGGGCACGGTCTATTCCTGGCAAAAGGGTGCGTGGCAGGAAAACCGCATGTTCGAGGTCGGCCGCGAATGGGACCTGCCCGTTGTCGGCAAGCGCACGGCCTATCTGTCGGGCCATGACGAGGTTCACAGCCTGTCGGCCCGCTATCCGCAAGCCGATGTCCGGTTCTGGATGGGTTTTGGTGAGCATTACATCAACGTCTTCACCGTCCTGCAAAAGCTGGGCCTGTTGTCGGAACAGCCGGTGACCCTGGACAACGGTCAGCAGGTCGTGCCGCTGAAGGTCGTCAAGTCGGTGCTGCCCGATCCGGCCAGCCTGGCGCCTGATTACGAAGGCAAGACCTGTATCGGCGACCTGGTCAAAGGGACCCGCGACGGCAAGCCGGCGGAGGTCTTCATCTACAACGTGGCCGACCACAAGGAAGCGTACCAGGAGGTGGGCAGCCAGGGCATCAGCTATACTGCGGGCGTGCCCCCGGTGGCGGCGGCCATCCTGATCGCGCGCGGACCTTGGGACGTGCGCAAGATGGCCAATATTGAGGAACTGCCCGCGCGTCCGTTCCTGGAACTGCTGGGCGAGATGGGCCTGCCAACCCGCGTGATCGACGCTTCGGGCGATCATCCCGTCTGAGGCTGCCAAGCCTGATCTGCATTGCACCCGTGAACGGGCCGGAACATCCGGTCCGTTCTTTGCGTTCGGCACCGAACAATGGCGCTGTCAACGTCGGGGGACGCGCGGCGCATATCGGGGGTCGACATGCCAGGTCCTGAGGGCCCAAACTTTCCGCGCTTCGGCACTGGCCAAGGCAATTCCGTCAGGATGGCCAACTGGGCCGTCATCGGGATCTTCATGATCTTGGCCTTTTCGGCCATCGCCGCAGGGCGCGATTTCCTGATGCCGGTGACGATGGCAATCCTGCTGTTCTTTGTCTTCACGCCGCTGCGCCGGTTCGCGGAACGCCGGGGTGTGCCCGATGCCCTGACCGCCTTGGGGATCACCCTGTCGATCCTGTTGGCGGTTGCGGTCATTGCCTATGCCGCCAGCGGGCCGCTCAGCCGCGCCATGAACAACATGCCGGTCATTGCCCAGCAGCTCCAAACCAAGTTCGACAGCGTGCAGGACAGCTTGGCAGACCTGCGCGATGCCGCCCGCCGCATCGAGGAGGCACAGGAAGCCGCCCCCGAAGAGCCCGGACAGCCGACGATCCGGGTCGAGCAGAACAGCGAAACCACATTGGGCACGGTGATGAAGGCCACGCCCCTGATGCTGGGGCAGGTAGTTCTGACGCTGATCCTTCTGTTCTTCATGATCGCTTCGGGGGACCTGCTTTACCTGAAGATCGTGCAAAGCTTTGACCGGATGCGCGACAAGCGCGCAGCCTATCTGGCACTGCGCGGGATCGAGGATTCGCTGGGCAATTATCTGGGGGCCATCACCATCATCAATGCAGGGCTGGGCCTTTGCATCGGCTTGGCGATGTGGGCTTGGGGCATGCCCGGTGCGCTGCTGTTCGGGATCGGGGCGTTCGTGCTGAACTTCATCCCTTACCTGGGTGCCATCGCTGGCGTTGGGATTGCGGCGCTGGTGGCGTTGGTCGTCATGCCGGGACTGTTCTGGCCGGCGATGGTGGCATTGACCTATCTGGGCCTGACCTCGTTGGAAGGGCAGATCATCACGCCTTATTTCGTGTCGCGCCGCTTGCAGATGAACACGGTGGTTGTCTTTCTGGCGGTGGCCTTGTGGGCTTGGCTGTGGTCGGTCATCGGCATGGTCATTGCCGTACCCGTCCTGGTCGTGATGCGTGTGCTGGCCGAGCATGTCCCGGGCTGGGAAAAATTCGGCAACTTCCTTGCGGGCGATGAGCCTCCGGCCTTGGAGGACGAGGATCAGGAAGAAGCCCGTGATCTGGTGGAGACAGGGGCCGAAGCCGAGGACGGCAGCACGGCAAGGGCAGTCACTGCCCCCCTGGTCGAGGACGAAGGGCGGGCGACCTGATCCCTGCCTGCTGCTCTATGAAAAATGCGCGGGTCCGATGGCCCGCGCATCTGATTCTGTCACGGTTGTTCAGCCCGCCTGCAGGCTTGGCGCGACCTCGTTGACCGCAGCTTCGATTTGCTGGCACGTCGCTTCGACCGTGCTTCCCCGATTTTCGGAAGCATCGGCCAGTGACAGTTCGGCGTCACCAATGGCAACCGTGCCTGCCGCGCCCTTTTCCTCGGCGGTCGCACCGGCGGCCTCGTCGCCTTCCGGCAGCATGTCCACAAGCTGGGCCTGCGTTGCAACGGCTTCGCCGCCGGTAAAGCCCTGCTGCTGGCAGTATTTCAGAATGCCCAACTGGTTGCGGGCGGCCTCATAGGTTGCGGCGCTGTCAGGGGCGGAAGGGGCCGCGGCCTCCTGCGCAAGGGCTGCAACCGGAGTGCCAAGGCCCAGTGTCAGGGCAACAGCGAGATGGCGGATCATGCGATTTCTCCTTTTCCGTCATGATTGCGCCCGAAGGCACAGGCCGCTGCCTTAGGGCAGCCGGATCCCGATTGCCCGCGCCGATTGCTGTCGGACGCGAGACGGGCAGATCCTTGCCATTTCTGCATGTCCCGGCCCTGTTCGTTGGGCAGGTTCCAGCCATCAATTTAAAACTGTCATCATCTTCGCACACATTGCACAGAGGCCAATGCGCTGAACCGGGAACTGATCACGCCATCATCCACGTTGAGAGGAAACGACAACAGGAGAGCGACCATGTTCACCACTTCCATCAAGGGTCTGATGCTGGGCAGCAAGATCGCGGCAACAGCAACACTTCTTGCAACAATGGCCATGGCCCAGACCACGGCCATCGAGACACCGCAGGGCAATACGGTGGTCGTGCCCGAGGAGGCCCTGACCGAACAATCCTCTGTCGGCGTCATTCTGGAGAATGAATACCCGCTGCTGGAGTCGATCGAGAACAACGAGGCGATTGCCGAAACCCTGATCGCTCAAGGCTACAGCAACGTCGTGATCAGCCGCGAAGGGCCGATCCTGACGGTGACCGCTCAGCGAGGCGGTGTTCCCATCGAACTCGTCTACAGCACCGCGAACGGGCGCCTTGTTTCGGTCGATGGTGTCGAGACGCGTCCCGAGGGCGAAGGATCCTCGGCAAATGACCAGACACAGGCAACTGGCACGAGTTCTGCCGTGGGCGGTGACGATGGCACATCGGATGACGAGTCGGGTGACGAAGGCAGCACAACGGACAGGGATTCCGATGGGGGCGACACCAGTACCGATGGCGGAGACGGCGCGGGCGATGAAGGTGCTGGCGGTGGAGCTGGCGGGGACGGATCAGAGGGCAGCGAAGGATCGGACGGCAGTGATGGCTCCGGTGGCAGCGATGGATCCGACGGCGGTGGTGAGTCTTCGGATGGCAGCGACAGCAACGGCTAACCCTCATCCAGCGATCGGGTCGTGCCTGTCCCGACCCGGTCTTGCAAGTGCGCAGGGACTTGGGACAACGGGCCCCAGCCCCAAGCCTGTTCAGCTACGGCACATGACACAGGAGAACCACGATGACCATCAACCGAGCGTTGTTCAGGAATCGCCTGGCAGGTGCTGCCACCATGGCCATGCTGGCAGCACCTGCTGCTTTCGCACAGGGGACCTTGGATGACCTGCCTTCCACGGATGTCCTTTCCCCTGACATGAGCATGGATGCCATTGCATTTCCTGTCCTTGAGGATGTCACCTCGGACCAAGCCATCATCGACAGCCTTTCTGCGCAGGGCTATAAACGGATCCGGATCATCCGCGAGGGTGAGGGAGTCGTGGTGGCCGCCGAACGGGCCAACATTCCGACCGAAATGCTGTTCAGCGCCACCGATGGCAGGTTGCTGTTGGTTGACGGGATCGAACCGCCCGCCTCCGCCACCAATTGACGGCCAGCAAGTGCATATTGGCTGCCGGCTTCAGGCGGATCATCCCTAGAGCTCTCAGCAAACAAAACACGGTGCGACACGCTTGGCTTCATCTTCTTCGGCGTTTTGCGTAGAATGGTGACAACTGTAACGTCGAACGGGCTGAAGCTCCATTTACCTGCGGCTTGGAAACTTTCATCCTTGGAGTTTGCCCTTGGGCGGAGGGGGGATCAGCGGAGCCGCTGCTGCAGAAGGGGTTGATAGAGTAATACGATCTGCTGGGCCTTGGCATCCCATGTGAACCCGGTCCGTACCTGCGCTCGGGCTGCCTGACCTTTCAAGGGCAGTTCAGACGGATCCTCGATCACGCGGGCCAGCATGTCATGCAGTTGCTTGGTGATCTCCTGACACGATCCGATCGGGATCAGAAAGCCTGTCCTGTCCGACACCAGTTCGCCGGGGCCTGCATAATCCACCACCATCGGCACGACGCCCAGAGCCATCGCTTCGAGCACGACGCCGTCGCCGAACTTGCGGATCGAAGGGAAGGTGAACAGGTTCGCGCGGGACAGGATATCCTGCACCCGCTCGTGCGGCAGGTTGCCATGAAAGGTGACGGCATCTGCGATCTGCAGATCGGTGACCTGGCTGCGCAGTGCGTCCAGCATCGGACCGTCCCCGATCATGTCCCGCACCAGTCGGCCAAAACGTACGCAGGATGCGATGGCGTCCAGCAAATATGCAGGCCTTGTAAGGCACCAATTGGCCCACAAAAGCATGCCCGCAGTGGACCCGATACATCCTGCGGCGCCACCAGATTGAAACGGGCGGGATCAATGGCGTTTTTCCGGCGGCCAGACAACCTTGTCCTGATATGCTTGCGGAATTTCGTTCGCCGTATGGCGCGATCCGGCAACGATCAGGACGATGGCCAGCATGCATCGATGCTGAGGATTGAGCTTGTATGCCCCGTGTACATAAGAAAGCCATTCGCGTTCGCGTTCGCGTTCGCGCCGACGCCCGGCCTCGAAGCCTGCAGGCCAAGGCCCTCCGCCACTCAAGGGGTCCATCAAGCAGGGAACGCCTGAGGCCGCCACCTTTGCGGCAATGGGCGAGACGGTCGTGGGCGACAAGGGGTGATGCGGTGGACGATGTCATATTCCCCCGCGCGGATCCGGGGGCCGAAGTGCTGCCACACCAGCCGCTCGAAATAGGGATAGCTCAGCGCGGCCACGGCCTTGACCATAGTCTAGCCCTTGCCCATCCGCAGCAATTCGGCCAGTCGGTACATGGGCGCAGCCACCGCCTCGCTGTCGATTGCGGTGAAATCCGTTCCCTCCGTCAGTCCTGCGCGCAAGAACGCGTCGCGGTTGCGCTGCTGGGTCACAATATGCACGTCTGCGTGCCGTCGCAGTGCCGAGGCCAGCGACCAGCCTACCAGCGGCACGGACACCCATTCCGGGTTGGCAGCTTCGGCAATGGCAAGGACGCGCGGTCGAATCGAGGTCATGAAAGGCTTTCCGGCAAGGTGATGAAGCGGGCTTGCAGGCGCCGCAGAATGAAACATGGAAAGGATAATCGCTGAGGCGACACGTTGTCCATGATCGCCCGAAGTCCGATCAGTCCGGAAGCTCGGCAAAATAATCGGGCCGCAGGCTGGTCAACTGCTTGCCCAGCAGGATCGACTGGGACAGGTGGTCCTGCATCCGGTCTGCGGCCTCATCTGGCGTTCGCGCCATGATGGCATGCATAACAGCCTGGTGATCGGACAGGATCTGCCGGACCTTGGCAGGCTGCATCAGGTGGAGCGCGCGCAGCCGGTCGATGTGACCGCTTTCGCGCCGGATGACGCGGTGGATCGCTTCCAGCCCGGCATGGCGGAACAGCGCGTGGTGAAAGGCCAGGTCCAGCCGGGAAAAGCCGGTCAGATCGCCCCGTTCTGCGCGCTCCTCCTGCGCGGCCAGCAGGTGTTCCAGTTCCAGTCCCAGATCATCGGGCGGGTTCAGGGCCAGCTTTCGGACGACTTCCGTCTCGACGGCGCTGCGCATGAAATGGACCTGCCGCGCATGGTTCAGGTCGATCAGGCTGACTGAGGTGCGCGCCTGCGGGTGAATGACCACCAGACCCTCCTCCTGCAATCGCAGCAGGGCATCGCGCAGTGGCGTGGAACTGATGCCGTAGCGGGCGCCAAGATCGACCCGCGACAGGGCGCTTCCGGGGGGCAGTTCAAGCGCCAGGATGCGCCCCCGCAGATCTTCGACGATATCCGTTCCGCCCGTCTGGATGATCATGAAGTGTCCCGATTGCTCATGTTCTGCTGTTCGTGAATGAACCCTTCCTGACGCGCAAGCCGGGGATCGTCCGCCTCGCGATCGAACAGTTCCGGGCGCGCGTCCAGTTGTTCTTCCATGAAGTTCAGAGAGCCCGCGACATGGCTGCGCATCAACGCTTCGGCGCGGTCAGCCTCGCCCTTGCTGATCACGTCAAGGATTTCCAGATGCTGTGACAAGGGAACGGTGACTCCGCCCCGCGAATTGCCCTGGATGAACCGGACGCGGTCCAGATGGCCCTTCTTGGCATGAATGACCCCCCATAATTCTGACAGGCCCGCGGCTTCGAACAAGGCTTCGTGGAACTGGTCGTCCAGCAGGATGAACCCTGCCTGGTCATTGCGCGCGGCTAGGATCCTTTGTTCCGTCAGCAGCGTGGCACATCGGGTCAGATCAGGCCCGGGCTGCTGAGCCAAAAGGCGAATCACCGGGATTTCGAGGTTCACCCGGAGAAAATGCGCCAGCCGGACCGCACGCGGCGATATCCCTGCCACAAAGGTTCCGTGCTGTGGTGCAACCGTGACAAGCCCGTGTTCGGCCAGTCGCAAGATGGCCTCCCGAAAGGGCGTGCGGCTGACGCCGAAACGTTCGCACAACTCCTTTTCCGGCAGCGCCTCGTTGGGTTTCAGCTCAAGCGTGACAATCATGTGGCGCAGGGCGTCGTGAATGACCTCGGCGCGGGATCGCTTTCGACGAGGATGCGGCATCGGTGTCCTCCTGTTCAGGTTTCAGCCCTCTGCTCCTGATCTGTGACAAGGCGCAGGCCGCGTCCAGCCTTACCGTATCAAAGGCACTTGCTTCAAACCTTCAAATATACTAGTGCATCAAAAGGGAGAAGCGCCAGTTGATGGCTGTTGGAGGAAAGATCGAATGAAATTGTCCATTCTTGTCGTCGCGGCGATCGCATCGACCAGCCTGTCGCCGATGAGTGCGCTGGCGCAGACCGACTGGCCGCAACGCACGGTCAACGTGATCATCGGCGCCAGCCCGGGCGGCGACACCGATTTCAATGCCCGCACCATGGCGCGCTATTTCGAAGAGATTACCGGCACCGGCATGGTCATCACCAACATGCCCGGTGGCGGCGCAACCATTGCGACCTCGGCCGTTCGCGATGCCGATCCTGATGGCTACACGATGCTGTTCGGCCATACCGGCCACCTGATCGTGACCGAAGTGTCGGGTCTGGCCGATTACGG
>NZ_JBKGUN010000159.1:0-6142 GCF_046462195.1 Paracoccus sp. (in: a-proteobacteria)
CGGCCGAGGGCGGCGAGGCCGTGGGAACCGTCAGTTCGGGCGGGTTCGGCCCATCGGTCGGCGGGCCGGTCGCCATGGCCCGCATTCCTGCCGATATTCCCGAAGGCACCACTCTTTACGCGGAACTGCGCGGCAAGCGTCTGCCCGTGGCCGTCTGCGCCCTGCCCTTTGTCACCCCATCCTATCACCGCTGAGGAGCGTCCCATGCTGAAATACACCGAAGACCACGAATGGCTGCGTGCCGAGGGTGATGAAATCGTCGTGGGCATCACCAAACATGCCAGCGAGCAGTTGGGCGACGTGGTCTTCATCGAACTGCCCGAAGAAGGCCGGGAGGTCGGGGCTGGCGAAGAAATCGTGGTGATCGAAAGCGTCAAGGCCGCATCCGACATCGTGGCCCCGGTGGCGGGGATCGTCACCGCCGTGAACAGCGCGCTGGCCGATGCGCCGGGCGACGTGAACGGCGATCCCATGACGGCCTGGTTCTTTCGCCTGAAGCCGTCGAATGCCGGTGCGATGGACGCATTCATGGACGAGGATGCCTACAAGGCGCTGATCAGTTGATGCCAAGCCGCCATTGGGCTCCGCCCTGGTGGCGACCCCTGACCCGTGCGTGACGATGAAAGGTGGGGTGTGCCGCCTCACCGGAAGGATGGATGAGCCATGACCCGCTGGAACCCGACCGCCTATGATCCCGATGATTTCGCGAACCGCCGCCACATAGGGCCGTCTCCGGCCGAGATGGAGGAGATGCTGAAGGTCGTGGGCGCCGACAGCCTGGACCAGTTGATCGAGCAGACCGTGCCTGCCGCCATCCGGCAATCCGATGCCCTGGACTGGCCCGCCTTGTCCGAGGCCGGGCTGCTGGCGCGGATGAAGGAAGTCGCAGCAAAGAACCGCGTGATGACCAGCCTGATCGGGCAAGGCTATCACGGCACGGTCACGCCGCCCGCGATTCAGCGCAACATCCTGGAAAACCCTGCCTGGTACACGGCCTATACCCCCTACCAGCCAGAGATTGCTCAAGGGCGGCTGGAGGCCTTGCTGAACTTCCAGACCATGGTGGCAGACCTGACGGGCCTTCCGGTGGCCAATGCCAGCCTGCTGGACGAGGCAACGGCGGCGGCCGAGGCGATGGCCATGGTCCGGCGGCAGTCACGCTCCAAGGCGGACACCTTCTTCGTTGCCCATGACCTGCATCCCCAGACAATCAGCGTCATCGAGACGCGTGCCGCCCCTTTGGGGATCCGCATCGTCAAGGCATCGATCGACGATCTGAAGGCGGACGAGGTGTTTGGCGCCATCTTCCAGTATCCGGGCACCTATGGCCATATCCGCGACCTGACGCCCGAGATCGAGGCCCTGCATGCGGCAGGCGCTCTGGCCGTGGTGGCCACGGACCTTCTGGCGCTGTGCGTGCTGAAGGAACCCGGTGCGATGGGGGCCGACATCGCGGTCGGCTCGGCGCAGCGGTTCGGCGTCCCGATGGGCTATGGTGGTCCGCATGCGGCCTTCATGTCCTGTCGGGACGGGCTGAAGCGCGCCATGCCGGGCCGGATCGTCGGCGTCAGCATCGATGCGCGCGGGAACCAGGCTTATCGCCTGTCCCTGCAAACGCGCGAACAGCACATCCGACGCGAAAAGGCGACCAGCAATGTCTGCACCGCGCAGGCGCTGCTGGCGGTGATGGCATCGTTTTATGCCGTGTTTCACGGCCCCGAAGGATTATGCGCCATTGCGCAGCGGGTGCACCTGCATGCCGCCACCATCGCGAACGCCCTGCGCGAAGCAGGCGCCGAAGTGGCGCCCGAAGCCTTTTTCGACACGATCACGGTCAAGGTCGGCGTGGGCCAGCAGGGCATCATGGCCGCCGCCCGCCACCGGGGCATCAACCTGCGGCGCGTCGGACGGGACCGCGTGGGCATCAGCGTCGATGAAACAACAGATGCACAGGTGATCGTCCGCCTGCTGGATGCCTTCGGGATCACCGATCCCGCCCGGCCCGCCAAGGCGCCCGCCATTCCGGACATGCTGCTGCGCGAAAGCGAATACCTGGCCCATCCGGTCTTTCACATGAACCGTGCGGAATCCGAGATGATGCGCTATATGCGGCGCTTGTCAGACCGGGATCTGGCGCTGGACCGTGCGATGATCCCGTTGGGGTCCTGCACGATGAAGCTGAACGCGGCGGCCGAGATGATGCCGATCACCTGGCCGGAATTCGGCGCGCTGCATCCCTTTGCGCCCACCGATCAGGCCGCCGGTTATCACGAAGCGATCTCGGACCTGACCGAAAAGCTGTGCCGCATCACCGGCTATGACGCCTTCTCGATGCAGCCGAACAGCGGCGCACAAGGGGAATATGCCGGCCTGCTGACGATCCAGGCCTATCACAAGGCCCAGGGCGACGATCAGCGTGATGTCTGCCTGATTCCGGTTTCGGCCCATGGCACCAATCCCGCCAGCGCGCAGATGTGCGGCATGAAGGTCGTCGTGGTGAAATCCGCACCCAACGGCGACATCGATGTGGAGGATTTCGCCGAAAAGGCCGCGCAGGCGGGGGACCGGCTGGCCGCGGTGATGATCACCTATCCCAGCACGCATGGGGTCTTCGAGGACACGGTACGGCAGGTCTGCCAGATCACCCATGACCATGGCGGTCAGGTTTATATCGACGGCGCCAACATGAACGCGCTGGTGGGCCTGGTGAAGCCCGGAAAGATCGGCGGCGACGTCAGCCACCTCAACCTGCACAAGACCTTTGCCATTCCTCATGGCGGCGGTGGGCCCGGCATGGGGCCGATTGGGGTCAAGGCGCATCTGGCGCCCTTCCTGCCCGGCGACCCGCAGACGGGCGAGGGCGCAGTATCGGCGGCCCCTTATGGCAGCGCCTCGATCCTGCTGATCTCCTGGGCATATTGCCTGATGATGGGCGGTGCCGGGCTGACGCAGGCAACCCGGGTGGCGATCCTGAACGCAAATTACATCGCAAGCCGTTTGGCCGGGGCTTACCCTATCCTGTTCATGGGCAATCGCGGCCGCGTGGCGCATGAATGCATCATCGACACGCGGCCTTTTGCCGAAAACGGCGTGACGGTGGACGACATCGCGAAACGTTTGATCGACAACGGCTTCCACGCCCCCACCATGAGTTGGCCGGTCGCCGGAACGCTGATGGTGGAGCCCACGGAAAGCGAGACAAAGGCCGAGATCGATCGTTTTGTCACCGCGCTTCTCGGGATCCGGGCCGAGATCACCGAGGTGGCCGAGGGGCGCGTTTCCGCGGATCAGAGCCCGCTGCGTCACGCTCCGCATACGGTGGAGGATCTGGTCGGCAACTGGGACCGTCCTTATTCGCGCGAACAGGGCTGTTTTCCCCCGGGGGCGTTCCGGGTGGACAAGTACTGGCCACCGGTCGGGCGGGTTGACAACGCCTTTGGCGACCGCAACCTGATCTGCACCTGCCCCCCCTTGGAGGCCTATGCCGAGGCGGCGGAATAGCCACAGCTGACGCACGCAGGCCGACAAAAGCGTCATCTTTCTGGAACCTCGGGTCCCTGAATGGATTTCACACCTATGTCACGACCCGGCACGCCTGCGTGAGCAGGCGGCGCGGGTTGCAATCCATGAGGTGCCGATGCCCGCTCCCCTTCCCCCCGCCAACCGCGCCAGAGAAGAGCTGATCGCCAACCTGATGGCGGTTCCTGCCGCCATCGGCCTGATCATTGCCGTTCTCGCTTTTGTTCAACGGGAGTCCGGCATCGCGGGAACGCCCGGCGCAGGATTGGCCATCTTTGGCATGGCCGCATTGACGTTGGCTGCCCTGCTGGTGGGGCGGCTTGTTCCGGGACGGTTGCGCACCTTCATCGCGGTCATGATCCTGGTCGGGGGGCTGCTGACGCTTTTGTGCACCTGGTTCCTGATGCAGGGCTGGATGATGCTCTGCGTCATTCTGACCTTGGTGCTGTGGCTGATCTTCATTTTTGTGGCGAGGTGATCCCATGACCCTGACCCGTTTCCTGCCCGCGTTGCTGCTGATATCCGCCCCCATGGCCCAAGCCCAGCAAACCGAATGGACGAATTTCCACGGCAATGCGATGGCGCAGAAATACTCGGCCTCGACTCAGATCACGCCTGAAAATGTCGGTGACCTGGAAAAGGCGTGGGAGGTTCAGACCGGCGACGTTTCCGACGGTTCGGGCGATATTGTGGGCACCGTCTGGTCGGCCACGCCGCTCCTGGCCAATGACCTGCTGTATTTAGGCACCCCCTTTTATCGCATCCTTGCCGTCCGGCCGGACACGGGCGAGGTGGTCTGGACCTATGCGCCGGACAACACGACGCTGGAGCCGCTGACCCAGCCGGAACTGAAAAACCGCGGCGTCACCTATTGGGAGGGCGAAGGCGACGGCCCCTGCGCCAAGCGCGTTTACATCGGCACGATGGACGCCCATCTGCATGCCGTTGATGCCGACACCGGTGAACTCTGCGCCGATTTCGGGGATAACGGCGTCCTGAACGTCAACCAGTGGAACAAGCCGGAGGCAAATTTTCCGCTGTCGCAGCTGCAGCCGCCCACGGTCTTTCGCGACAAGCTGCTGTTGGGCTGGGCCGGCAAGGATTGGCATGACGCGCAGAACCCGCTCGGCTCCGTCTTTGCGGTCGATGCGCGCACGGGCGAACTGGATTGGAGCTTTTATTCCATCCCCGAGGACTATCCCGGTACAACCGGCACGGCGAACGTCTGGACTGCCATGTCGGTCGATGACGAGAACGGCTTGGTGTACCTGCCCGTTTCCAGCCCAAGCGCCGATTATTACGGCGGCACGCGGCTGGAAGAGATCCCGATGGCCACTTCCGTCACGGCGCTTGATGGCGAAACAGGCGAGGTGCGCTGGTCGCGCCAGCTCGTCAAGCATGACATCTGGGATTACGACACGGTCTCTGCGCCGACGCTGATCGATATCCCCGGCGAAGGCGGGGCAACCCCGGCCTTGGTCCAGCCGACCAAGATGGGCTTTGCCTTTGTGCTGAACCGCCTGACCGGAGAGCCCATCTTCCCGATCGAGGATCGTCCTGTTCCCGCTTCGGATGTCGAAGGCGAAGTCGCCTCGCCCACCCAGCCCTATCCCACCCTGCCTGCCTCGCCCACGGGCGATGACTGGGGCGGCGTGTCGCGGCTGGCGGATATCGCCTCGTTCGGCTATTGCTCGCGCACCTTTGACGAACTGCGTTATGAAGGCCGTTACACACCGCCCAGCCTGGAAGGTTCTCTGGCCTTTCCCGCGACCGCGGGCGGCATGCAGTGGGGCGGCGGCGCCGTCGATCCGGAAACCGGCATCCTTTACATCAACAGCTCTCGCGTGGCGCAGATCTACCAGTTGATCGAGCGCGAGGAATATCAGACCATGACATCGGGCGGCAGCGAGGCCGAGGGTGGCCTGTTTCCGATGACCGGCACACCCTATGGTTTCCGGCTGGAGAATTTCCTGAACCCGATCGGCATGCCCTGCTGGAAGCCGCCTTACGGACTGATGAGCGCCATCGACCTGAAAACGGGCGAAACCTTGTGGGAGGTTCCTTTCGGGCAGATCCAGAAATGGGGCTTCTACATGCCAGAAAGCTGGGGTTCGCCGACCATCGGCGGCCCTGTGGTGACGGCATCGGGACTGATCTTCATCGGCGCTTCCATGGATGCACGGGTCCGTGCCCTCGATGCCTCCTCGGGCAAAGTTTTATGGAAGGCGCAGGTCGAGGCGCCGGCCGTTTCCATCCCGGCCGTCTATGACTATGACGGGCGCCAGTACGTCGTCTTTGCGGTGGGTGGCAACTCGATCATCAAGCCGCAGGTGGGCGATCAACTGGTGGCTTTCGCCCTGCCCGAATGAACGGCGCCACAAAAGACCGGCACGACAGGGGGCCCAAGTGGGCCCCTTGACAATTCTGGTGTCCCCGGTACACAGATCGCCTATTGGGGTCGTAGCTCAGTTGGTAGAGCGCGTCGTTCGCAATGACGAGGTCAGCGGTTCGATCCCGCTCACCTCCACCACCGTCCTCTGACCCACGTCCCTATTCGCGCCATGCACGCCAGGATCGGCGGCCGGGCTTCCTGCCCGCAATTCGCCTGATCCGGCGCGCGGAT
>NZ_JBKGUN010000160.1:0-17023 GCF_046462195.1 Paracoccus sp. (in: a-proteobacteria)
GGACCTTGGGCGAATCAGCTAAAAGGGGAGGACGACAGGGGGATGAGATGCGCGATCTGCCGGACCATGACCGACTGTACGGGGCGCTTCTGGCGCGCGATCCGGGATACGAGGGCGTCGCGCTGGTGGGCGTCACCTCGACCGGGATCTATTGCCGGCTGACCTGCCCGGCCCGCAAGCCCCGGCCCGAGAACTGTCGCTGGTTCGGGGATGCAGCCGAGGCGCAGGCGGCGGGCTTTCGTCCCTGCCTGCGCTGCCGGCCCGCTGGCCCGCAGGCCGAAGCGCATCCCCTCGTGGCAGACCTGTTGCGCGCGCTGAAGGACCGTCCCGATCATCGCTGGACCCAGGACGACCTGGTGGCGCGGGGGTTCGATCCTTCCACGGTTCGGCGGGTGTTCCGTCAGCATTTCGGGCAGAGCTTTCTGCAGATGGCGCGGGCTTCGAGGCTGCGGCAGGGGATGACGGCATTGCACAAGGGGGATTCGATGATCGAGGCGCAACTGCAGGCAGGGTTCGATTCGGCCTCGGGGTTCCGGGCGGCCTTTCGGGCCCTGTTCGGCCATGCCCCGCACCAGATGCAGGCCAAGGCCGACCTGCGGGCCGACTGGATCGATACCCCTCTTGGGGGGATGATCGCGATTGTCGACGACGCTTCCTTGCACCTGCTTGAATTTGTCGACCGCAAGGCGCTGCCGCAGGGCTTGCGCTGGCTGTCTGCCCTTCATGGCGGGCGCATTGGTCTGGGCCGCAGCCCCGTGACCGACCGGACCGAGGCTGTCCTGCAGGCATTCTTTGCCGGGCGGGACGGGCGGCTGGATCTGCCCGTCCGGCTGGCAGGCACGTCGTTCCAGATCCGCGTCTGGCAGGCGCTGCAGGCGATTCCCGCAGGGCAGACGCGCAGCTATGGCCAACTGGCCGTGGCCATGGGACAGCCCACGGCAGTGCGTGCCGTCGCGGCCGCCAATGGCGCGAACCGTCTGGCGCTGGTCGTGCCCTGCCACCGGGTGATCGGGGCAAATGGCACAATGACAGGATATGCAGGCGGGCTGTGGCGGAAAGAACGGTTGATCGCGACCGAAGCAGCCTATCGCATCACGGATTTTCGGGGAAAGGCTTGACGGACGAGACGCATCCATGTAACCACCCGCGGACGGAATTCCGGGCGCTGCCTCGCGGCGCCCTTTCACATTGGGACGGACCCATCGCCGGGAACGCCCGCACAGCTGAGACGAAGGAACACAACCATGTCGCGCGTCTGCGAACTGACCGGCAAAGGCCCGATGAGTGGTAACAATGTCAGCCACGCCAACAACAAGACCCGTCGCCGGTTCTTGCCGAACCTGAACGAGGTCACGCTGCTGTCCGAAAAGCTGGGCCGCGGTTATTCGCTGCGGATCTCGGCTGCGGCCCTGCGCTCGGTCGACCATCGTGGCGGTCTGGATGCCTTCCTGTCCAAGGCCAAGGACACCGAACTGTCCGACCGCGCCCTGAAGATCAAGCGCGAACTGGTCAAGGCTGACAGCGCTGCCGCTTCGGCCTGATTCGCGGCTGCACGCCGTTCTTGCACAGCCCCGTCGTCATGGCGGGGCTTTTGCATGTCCGGCACTGCCATGCGACGGATTGCCTGCTGAACTTGGCCATTCCATCAGATACTTTGCCTGAATGTTCCGACCGCTGCCCTTTGTCCTGATCCTTGTCCTGATGCTGACCAGCATCGGACTGGGCGTGGCACGGGGCCAAGTCCGTCTGGGAACCGAGGTGGTGCTGTGCACCGGCCATGGCGTTGTTGTCACGCGCTTGCCCGACGGCGGAGGTGGCAAGGCCCATCTTTGTCCCGACATGGCCTTGTCGCTGCTGGCAGCGGTCAATCCGGCGGACGTCCTGGTGCCACCGCGCGTGGCAGTGCCCGGCAAGATTGTCCTCGCTCCTGCGTCCGATCAGCCGCCTGCCCGACAGGTGCAGGTCCGGGTTCGCGGCCCTCCCGCCGCGATGCCTGCCTGACTGACCCATCGGAACGCAAGGATACCACAATGAAAATTCTGACTTTTGCCGCTGTCGCGGCCCTCATGCCTGTTGCTGCCTTGGCCCATGACGGCATGCACATCAATGACGCCTATGCCCGCAGCACCAATCCCAAGGTCGGCGCAGTCTTCATGACACTGGAGAATCACCGCGCGGTCGAATGCACGTTGGAGGCCATTGCCACCGACGCGGCCGAGCGGGCAGAGCTTCACACCCATCAGGATGAGGGCGGGATCATGAAGATGGTCAAGATGGAGGACGGCATCACGGTCCCCCCCGGAGAGGCGCATCAGATGAATCGCGGAGGCGAACACGTGATGTTGTTGGGGCTGGCCCAGCCCCTGAAGGACGGTGATACCGTTGCGCTGACCCTTGATTTCGGCGACTGCGGCACGGAAAGCGCAGAAGCTGTTGTCGACAACCAGCGCGAGGGTGACGCTGGCCAGCAAGATCAGCACCATCATGGCGAAGGCGAACACGCCGGTCATTGAAACAACGGGAAGGGGCGGGTCTTGGGAACCGCCCCTATGCCTTGCGGACGCGCCGCAGCAGTTGAGCGGCCACCGGCCCCAGATGTCCCACGATCAGCCGGACCCCAGCCGCCGAGGGATGTACGCCGTCCGGCAGCAGCAGCGGCCGTCGTTGTTCCGGTGCAATGGCAGCCAGCGGCGCATAAAGGTCGGGCAGTAGCATCACGTCGTGCCGCGCGGCCAGACGCGGCCAGATCCCGGCCCACCGCCGCCGCCAGTCCTTGCTCCCTGCCGGAGCGGCAAGGCCCACCAGCAGCACCGGCCGACCCCGTGCCTTGGCGGTGGTCAGGATCGCGTCCAGATTGGCTTCGGCCGTTGCGGGTTGCCAGCCGCGCAACATGTCATTGCCGCCAAGCTCCACGATGACCGCATCAGGATCATGGCGCCGGACCGACAGTTCGATCCGGACCCGGCCGCCATAGGTCGTGTCGCCCGACAATCCACCGTCGATCACCCGCGCCGGCTGGCCCGCCGCAGACAACCAGTCCGACAGTTGCGGCACCAGCCCCTGACCCGGCGCCAAGCCATAGCCTGCCGTCAGGCTGTCACCAAAGCACAAGAGGCGCGGCAGATTCTGCGCCTGTCCCGGCCGGGCAAGGGCCAAGGTTCCGGCACCGGCCAAGACGCTGCGGCGGGACAGGCTCATGCCGCGCCTTTCAGCCGCAGGGCATTGCCGACCACGAACACCGAGGACAGCGCCATCGCCGCCGCTCCCAGCATCGGCGACAGTTGCGGTCCGCCAAAGGGCACCAGAACACCCATCGCCACCGGAATCAGCGCCGCGTTATAGGCAAAGGCCCAGAACAGGTTCTGGCGGATGTTGCGCATCACGGCGCGCGACAGGCGAATCGCCCGAACAACCCCCTGCGGATCCCCCGACATCAGCACCGCGTCCGCCGATTCGATGGCGATATCGGTGCCCGTTCCGATGGCGATGCCGGTTTCGGCCGCTGCCAGCGCGGGTGCGTCATTGATTCCATCGCCGACAAAGACGCTGCCCTTGCCCATGGCGCGGACGACGGTCAGCTTGTTCTCGGGGGTCAGGCCAGCCTCGATCCGGTTTATGCCAAGGCGCGCGCCGACCGCCTTTGCCGTGGCAGGCAGGTCACCCGACAGCATCGCGGTCTGCAGCCCCATCCGGTGCAGGGCGGCAACTGTCGCCGCCGCTTCAGGGCGTTCGGGATCGGCCAAGGCAAGGCTTGCGACATGGCGCCCCCCGACCGCCACATGCACCGGCGTCGCGCCCTGCGCCGCGGCCGCGTCGGCCTGAGCGATCAGGGCAGGGGCCGGGGCGATTTCCGCGGCCTCCAGCGCCGCGCGGTTGCCGATCAGAAGCGCCTGCCCCTCGACCTGCGCTGACAGACCGCGTCCGGGGGTGGCCGTCACGCCTTCGGCCAAGGGCAGGTCAAGACCCTCCGCCTCGGCCAGAATGGCAGCGGCCAGCGGGTGTTCGGACCGTGCCTCGGCGGCGGCCGTCAGACGCAGCGCCTGGTCGCGCGCGATTCCGTCCGTCCAGATCGCAGTCACGCGGGGTCGGCCTTGCGTCAGGGTGCCGGTCTTGTCAAAAGCCACGATCCTCGCCTCGGCCAGCTTTTGCAGCGCCTCGCCCCGCCGGAACAGCACGCCAAGCTGCGCACCGCGCCCGCTGCCCACCATGATGGACACGGGCACCGCCAATCCCATTGCGCAGGGGCAGGCGATGACCAGCACGGCCACGGCAGCCACGACCGCCTCGGCCAGTCCGGGTCCAAAGGCCAGCCACAGCGCCAAGGTCACGACCGCCAGAGCCATCACGGCAGGGACGAAGATCCGCGTGACCCGGTCCACCAAGGCCTGCACGGGCAGGCGTGCACCTTGTGCCTGCTCGACCAGCGCCACGATGCGCGAAAGAACCGTGTCCGCGCCGGTCGCCGTTACACGAAAGGTCAGAGCCGCAGGGCCGTTCACCGTTCCGCCGGTCAGGCGGTCACCGGGGGTTTTCATTGCCGGAATGGGCTCGCCGGTCAGCATTGCTTCATCCACAGGGCCTTCGCCCTCGGTCACGATGCCGTCCAGCGCGATTCGCTCGCCGGGGGCCAGTTGGACCAGATCGCCGCTGCGCAGTTTGGCCACGGGCACGGTGACGGCGCGACCATCGCGCAAGGCGGTCGCGGTGTCGGGCACCAGCGCGATCAGCTGACGGATGGCATCGCCCGCCTGACCCTTGGCACGCGCCTCCAGCCAGCGGCCCATCAGGATCAGCGTGACGATGACGGCCGCAGCCTCGAACCAGACATGGCGGGACGCTTCGGGCACCAGTCCCGGCGCCAGCGTCACGATGGCCGAAAACAAAAAGGCCGTTCCCGCACCCAGCGCCACAAGGCTGTCCATCTGCGGGCGGCCGTGCAGCAGGGCGGGAATGCCGATGGCAAAAAAGCCCCGGCCCGGACCCGCCAGCACGGCCAGCGCCAAGACCATCTGCGCCAGCCACAGGACCTGCAAGGGAACCAGGCCGTTCAGCCAATGGTGAAAGGCCGGAACAAGGTGCCCCCCCATCTCGACCAGAAAGATCGGCAAGGTCAGCGCCAGCGCCGACAGGAAGGCGCGGCGCAGACCTGGCGCCTCGTCCTCGGGCGGGGCGGCGGGCTGGTCCGGCAGGATCACCTGCGCAGGATAACCAAGTGCCGTCACGGCCTGGGCCAGCGCTTCGGGCGTCAGGCTGGGGGCATGGATCACCTCGGCCCGATGGGTGGCCAGGTTCACCTGCGCCTCGGCCACATCGGGACGGGCGGACAGGCCCCGCGCCACGCGGCCCGAGCATGAGGCGCAGCTCATCCCTTGAATGCTCAGGCGGGTGGTGGCCAGTTCTGCGGGATAGCCCGCTTCCTCCAGCGCGGCCCTCACCTGCGGCAGGGTCGCGCCGTCCAGCCGCAAATGCGCGCGCTTTGTGACGGGATTCACGTTCAGGTCGGTGATGCCGGGCAGGGCGGTCAGGGCCCGTGTGACGCGGCTTGCGCAGCCGGCGCAACGAAGGCCCGGAACGGGCAGGTCAATCGTGGTGGCAGAGGTCATGTCCATATCCACTGATAATGCAGGAAAGGGGCAGCATCGTCAGGGGAACAGGAGGCGCTTGCGGATGCGATGGGGCACGATCCGGCTGTTCACTGTGCGGAAAGGCGTTTCGGTTGACCAGGGTGCGCCGCGGCGACGGCCGGGACAGGCGCAGGCGTGCAGCGGGATGACAGCGGCAGGCACGGTCGCCGCGCCCGCGACACAAATGCGCAGGGCGGGGGGGCGCCTTGCGGGCACCGGTGTCTGGCAGGGTCACGGAGCAGCACATGACCCACAGATGTGCGTGCATGAGGGTCTGGTCAAGGTCGCAGGCGTTCACAACGCCCTCGTGAGTTGCAGAAGGAGGTGCTTTTCCTGTATTCGAGGAAAAACGAACCGGACGAGGATATTCCATGAACCGCCGTCAGATGATCTCGCTGGCCCTGCCGCTGATCGCCGCGCCGTCGCTGGTGATGGCACAAACCGCTCCGGCGCCTGCTGCGGCAGCCACCGGCGGCGACCCCTATGTCCCGACCGAAGTTGCCATCCGGGACGACTTCGAGGTCGGCAGCATCGTTGTCGTCAGCCGCGACTTCTTCCTTTACCACGTCGTGGCGCCGGGCCGGGCGATCCGCTATGGCGTGGCCGTCGGCACGGCCGAACTGGTCTGGAAAGGCAAGGCCACGATCGGTCGCAAGGTGGAATGGCCCAGCTGGCGCCCCACCAATGACATGATCGAGCGCAAGCCGGAGTCCTATGCCAAATATGCCGACGGCATGCCGGGCGGTCCCCAGAACCCGTTGGGTGCACGCGCGCTCTATCTTTACAACGATCGGGGCGAGGATACCGCAATCCGCATCCATGGCACGACCGATCCGGGTTCGATCGGACGGGCGGTGTCGAACGGTTGCCTGCGCATGCGCAACGAAGCGGTGATCAGCCTGTTCGACCAGGTGCCGATCGGCACGCCCGTTTACGTTTTCTGACCTTGACCCTGCAGCTTGGCCGCGTTCTCGACCCCGCGTTGTCGGGGTACGACCAGATCATCGACGCACGCTCTCCGGCGGAATATGCCGAGGATCACCTGCCCGGCGCGATCAACCTGCCCGTCCTGAACGACGAAGAGCGGGCGCGCGTCGGCACGATCTACAAGCAGGTGGCGCCGTTCGATGCCCGCAAGATCGGCGGCGCGCTGGTCATTTCGGCCGTTGCGCGACACATCGCAGGCCCCCTGGCCGAGCACGATGGCGCCTGGAAGCCGCTGGTCTATTGCTGGCGGGGCGGACAGCGGTCCGGCGCATTCACGACCCTTCTGCGCGAGGTCGGCTGGCGTGCCGACCGGGTCGAGGGCGGCTACAAGGCCTGGCGCCGGCTGGTGGTGGACCTGGTGCAGAACGGGCCGGTGCCCTCGCCCGTGATCGTTCTGGACGGCAATACCGGCAGCGCCAAGACCGAGATCCTGCTGCGTCTGGCCGATCGGGGACATCAGGTCATCGACCTGGAGGGGCTGGCGAACCACCGTGGCAGCATCTTCGGCGGCATGCCCGGCGGTCAGCCCAGCCAGAAGATGTTCGAAAGTCGGCTTGCGCTGGCCTTCGAGGCGCTGGACCCGGCATGCCCGGTCCTGGTCGAGGCTGAAAGCAGCCGGATCGGCAATCTCAATGTTCCGAAAGCCATGTGGCAGGCCATTTGCGCCGCGCCTCGTATTCAGCTGGATGTTCCAGTTGAAGGCCGGGCGGTCTTCACCGCCGATCGCTATGCCGGGGTTCTGGGGGATGCTGCACGGATGGCGCCGATCCTGACCCAACTGACGCCGTTGCATCCAGTCGAACGCATCGCTGCGTGGCGGCGAATGCTCGCCATACGCGATTTTTATGGAATTTCCGAAAGCCTCCTGCGGGATCATTATGATCCGCGCTATCAGCGCCACCGCGCGCGGCATGATGACGGCCGCGGGCAGGTGGTGGCCATCGAGAAGCTGACCGATCTGGAGGCTGCGGCCACCGCAGTCGAGGCTGCGTTGGCACGCATGCCCTTGGCTTCCACGCCCGTATAAGGCTGAAACGCCTGCACTAGCCGGACACGGTATCGCGCAGAAACCGCCGCAGCACCGTTTCCAGCTTGGCAGCCCCCAAGGGGGCCATGGCCTTGGTATGGTCGTGGCTGATCGCCTCGTCCGACAGGCCCGCACCCATGTTGGTGATGACCGAAATGGCCGCGGCGCGCAGGCCCAGAAACCGGGCGAGGATGATTTCGGGAACAGTGGACATGCCGACCGCGTCGGCCCCCAGAATCCTGGCCGCCCGGATTTCTGCAGGGGTTTCAAAACTGGGTCCCGAGAACCAGCAATAAACGCCCTGCGGCAGATGGACACCCTCCGCTGCGGCGGCCTCCAGAAGGGCGGCGCGCATGGGGGCATCATGGGCGTCTGTCATCGGCACAAAGCGCGCGTCTGTCACTTCGCCGATCAGCGGGTTGGTCCCTGCAAAGGCGATGTGGTCGTACAGCAGCATCAGTCCGCCGGGCGGGATGTCGGGCCGCAACGACCCTGCCGCATTGGTCAGGATCAGGCGAGGGCAGCCCAGGGCGGCCAGAACCTCCAGCGCGGGGCGCATGGCGTCAGGACGGCCTGATTCATAATAATGGGCCCGGCCCCCAAGAACAGCCACGCGGCGTCCCTCCAGCTGGCCGATCACCAGTTGCGGCACATGGCCTGAAACACCGGCATGCGGAAAGCCGGGCAGGTCGGAATAAGGAATGGCCTCGCCTTCGACCTTGCCGGACAGGTGGCCCAGCCCCGACCCCAGGATCAGGGCGAACTCCGGCGGCGCGTCACCCGCGCGCGCGCGGATGAGGTCGGCGAGTTCAGCGCTCTTTGACATAGGGCTCTCCTCCGGCACGGGGCGGCACGGCGCGTCCGACAAAGCCTGCCAGGATGATGACCGTCAGGATATAGGGCAGGGCATTCATGAACATTGAAGGAACGGTGATGATCCCTAGGTCAAGGTCCGGATAAAGATTTGCGATCGCCTCCAGCAGGCCGAACAGGAAGGTCGCGAACAGGGCCTGCCACGGCCGCCACTTGGCAAAGATCAGCGCCGCAAGGGCAATGAAGCCGCGCCCTGCCGTCATTTCCTTGACGAAACCGGCGGACAGTCCCGTTGCCAGATAAGCGCCCGCGATACCGGTCAGCACGCCGCAGATTGCCACGGCGGTATAGCGCAGCCTGGTGACCGAAACGCCGGCCGTGTCCACCGAGGCCGGGTTTTCCCCCACGGCGCGCAGCCGCAGGCCAAAGCGCGTGCGGAACAGCACCCACCAGGTCAGCGGCACCATGGCAAAGGCCACATAGACCAGGATCGACTGCCCCGAGATCAGGCCGGAATAGATCGGTCCCAGCACCGGCACGTCGCGTACCGCATCGGCAAAGGGCAGGGTGATGGGATTGAAGCGTCCGGCCCCCGTGAGCGGCGGCGTCCGGCCACCGAGGCTGAAGGCGTTCTGCCCGACCAGCACTGTCAGGCCCGACGCCAGAAAGTTGATCGCGACGCCCGAAATCAGCTGGTTGCCCCGAAAGGTGATCGAGGCGAGGCCATGGATCAGCGACAGGACCAGCGCGCCCGCGATTCCCGCGGCAAGGCCCAGCCACGCGCTGCCCGTCAGGAAGGCGACCGAGGCCGAGGTGAAGGCCGCCATCAGCATCTTGCCCTCGAGCCCGATGTCGAAAACGCCGGCACGTTCGGAGTAAAGCCCGGCCAGGCATGCCAGCAGCAGGGGCGTCATCAGCCGCAGCGCGCTGCCGATGCCCTGCTGTGCGGCCGCTCCGTCGGCCAAGGCCCAGACGATGCAGATGGCCAGAACGATCAGCGCGATCAGCGAATCCCTGAGGTTCATTTCGCGGCCCCTCCGCTGCGGCGTCGTGACTGGAACAGCCGTTCCAGCGGCATCCGGACCATGTTGTCCAGCGCACCCGTGAACAGGATGACCAGCGCCTGGATGACGATGATCAGTTCACGCGGAATGGTCGTCCACAGCGCCAGCTCGCCCCCGCCCTGGTACAGAAAGCCGAACAACAGCGCCGCCAGCAGGATGCCGAGAGGATGGTTGCGCCCCATCAGCGCCACGGCGATGCCGATGAAGCCCGCGCCCTCGACCGCGTTCAGCACCAGACGCCCGGCTTCGCCCATGACGTTGTTGATGGCCATCATGCCGGCCAACCCGCCCGAGATCAGCATGGCGATGACGGTGATGCGCACCGGGTTGATGCCGGCATAAACGGCACCCGGTTCGGACTTGCCAAGGGCACGGATCTGATAGCCGAGCCGCGTGCGCCAGATCAGCACCCAGACCAGCAGGCAGGCCGCCAAGGCTACGAAGAAGGTGACGTTGACCGGCGTGTTGCGGCCCCATTCAAACCCCATGGCGGCGGCCAGATCGGTCAGCGCGGGCAGGTTGGTGACCCCGGGAAAGCGGGCCGAGGCCGGGTCCATGCTGCCCACCGGGCGCAGGATGTTGACCAGCACATAGTTCAGCAGCGCCGCGGCAATGAAGTTGAACATGATCGTCGTGATGACGATATGGCTGCCCCGCTTGGCCTGCAGGATCGCCGGAATGAAAGCCCAGGCGGCGCCGAACAGGGCGGCTGCGATCATGGCCACCGGCAGGGCCAGCCCCCAATGCGGCAGCGGCAGGTAAAGCAATGCCAGCGCAACGCCCAAACCGCCCATCGCAGCCTGCCCTTCGCCGCCGATGTTGAAAAGGGCGGCATGGTAGGCCACCATCACCGCAAGCCCGGTAAAGATGAAGTTCGTCGCGTAATACAGCGTGAACCCCCAGCCATAGGAGGAGCCGAGCGCGCCCTCGACCATCGTCGTCAGCGCCTCCCACGGGCTTTCCCCGATGGCGAGGATCACCAGCGCGGAAATGGCCATGGCCAGGATCAGGGAAATCAGCGGCGTCAGGATGACATCCGCCCATTTGGGCATCTTGTCCATCAGGCGGACCCTTCAGGCCGTTCGCCCGCATGCGCCGGGGAAATGCCGGCGCTGTCGGGGGTGTTTTCGGTGTCGGTAACGCCGGCCATCAGCAGGCCCAGTTCACCGGTTGTGGTCTGGGACGGCAGGCGTTCGCCCATGATGCGGCCGTCGAACATGACGGCCACGCGGTCGGACAGCGACAGGATCTCGTCCAGTTCGACCGAAACCAGCAGGATCGCCTTGCCCGCGTCGCGCAGTTCCACGATGCGCTTGTGGATGAACTCGATCGCGCCGATGTCCACGCCGCGCGTCGGCTGGCCGATCAACAACAGGTCGGGGTTGCGCTCGATTTCGCGCGCCACGACGATCTTCTGCTGGTTTCCGCCGGAAAAGTTGCGCGCCGCAAGGTCCGGGTCCCGCGGCCGGACGTCGAAACGCTCCATCTTGGCGGCTGCATCGCGGCGGATGGCGGCATTGTCCATCATCCAGCCCTTGTTGAATTCGGGTGCATCCTGCCAGCCAAAGGCGACATTCTCCCAAGCGGCAAAATCCATGATCAACCCTTCGACCTGCCGGTCCTCGGGGATGTGTCCGATACCGTCGCGGCGGCGCTGGCGCGCATCGCAGCCGCGGCCCGACAAGGCCAAGGGGGCGCCGTTCATCCGCACCGTGCCGCTGACCCGCGCGCCCTTTTCAGGATATCCGCCCAGAATTTCCAGCAGCTGCGTCTGGCCGTTGCCGGACAAACCGGCAAGGCCCAGGATCTCGCCCGCCCGGATGTCGAAGCTGATGCCGCGCAGGCGCTCCACCCCCTCGTCATCGGTCATGGACAGGTCGCGCACTTCCAGAACCGGAGCCTGCGGGCGGGCAGGCGCCTTTTCGACGCTCAGCAGCACCTTGCGGCCGACCATCAGTTCCGCAAGCTCTTCGGGACTGGTTTCAGCGGTTTTGACGGATGCCACCATCTCGCCGCGTCGCATGACCGACACGTTGTCGGTGATCTCCATGATCTCGCGCAGCTTGTGCGTGATCAGGATGATCGTCTTGCCCTGGTCCCGCAGCCCCTCCAGGATGCGGAACAGGTGATCGGCCTCTGCCGGGGTCAGCACGCCCGTGGGCTCGTCCAGAATCAGGATGTCGGCCTGGCGATACAGCGCCTTGAGGATCTCGACCCGTTGCTGGTGGCCGACGGACAGTTCCTCGACCGTCTCGTCCGGATCCACGTTCAGCTGGTATTCGGCGGCCAGCCGCTTCAGCACGCCGCGCGCCTTGGCCAGCGAGGGACGCAGCATGGCGCCATCCTCGGCGCCCAGAATGATGTTCTCCAGCACCGTGAAGTTCTGGACCAGCTTGAAGTGCTGGAAGACCATGCCGATCCCCGCACGGATCGCCGTCTGGCTGTCCGCGATGGTGATGGGCTTCCCATCCACCAGGATTTCTCCGGCATCCGGCTTGTAGAAGCCGTAAAGGATCGACATCAGCGTCGACTTGCCTGCGCCGTTTTCGCCGATGATGCAGTGGATGCTGCCCTTGGGCACATGCAGGTTGATGTCACGATTTGCCTGAACCGGGCCGAATGCCTTCGAGATGCCGCGCAGTTCGATGGCAGCGGGGGCGGCCGCGACCGACCGCCCCCCCTTCACGTCGCCTGCGGCCGTCATCAGGACGCCGGGCAGGTGTTGTCGGTCATGTAATCATGCACCTCGACCTCGCCCGAGGCGATGGCGGCCTTGGCTTCGTCGATGGCGGCCTGCATCTCGTCGGTGACCAGTTCGGCATTCGACTCGTCGATCGCCACGTCCACGCCATTGGCGGCCAGGTCCATGACCTTCACGCCCGGTTCCAGGTCCGTGCCCGCCATGAAGGCGTCATACACGGCATTGTCGACGCGCTTGACCATCGAAGTCAGAACCTGGCCCGGATGCAGGGCGTTCTGGTTGCTGTCCACACCGATGGACAGAATGCCCTGGTCCGCTGCCGTTTGCAGCACACCGATGCCGGTCCCGCCCGCCGCCGCATAGATCACGTCGGCGCCCTGGGACACCTGCGCCCGCGTCAGTTCCCCCCCGCGCACCGGGTCGTTCCAGGCTGCCGGGGTGGTGCCGGTATAGTTGATCAGGACCTTGCCTTCGGGCTGAACCGCCTTGAAGCCCTGCGCAAAGCCGCACTCGAACTTGTGGATCAGAGGGATGTCCATGCCGCCGATGAAGCCGACGGTGCCGGAGTCGGAGGCCATGGCGGCCATGACGCCCGCCAGATAGCTGCCTTCTTCTTCGGTAAAGACGACCGACTGCACGTTCGGGGCCTCGACCACCATGTCGATGATGGCGAACCTGGTATCCGGATAATCGCCTGCGACCTGGCTCAGCACATCGCCAAAGGCAAAGCCGGTCATCACGATCGGGTTCGAACCGGATTCGGCCAGGCGGCGCAGGGCCTGCTCGCGCTGGGCCTCGGACTGCATCTCCAGTTCGCGATAGGTTCCGCCCGTTTCCTCGACCCAGCGCTGTGCCCCGGTAAAGGCCGCCTCGTTGAAGGACTTGTCGAACTTGCCGCCCAGATCAAAGATCAGTGCCGGATCGGCCAGTGCCGCCCCCGCCGTCAGGGCCGTCAGGGCCGAACCGGCCAGAAGCGTTTTTATCAGGGACATCGGGAACCTCATCCTGTTCTTGCGGGCGATTCAGACGGCCCGCCGATCGCCCCGATTAGGGGGCATCGGTCTGGGGCGGTCAACCGCCTTGTTGGTCGGTACGCAGCGTCAGACGCATCACGACGGCGTCCGTCGAAGGGCCATAATAACGCCGCCGCAGGCCGGCTTCCAGCCAGCCAGCGCCAGAATAAAGCCGTCGTGCCGCAAGGTTGTCATCGGCAACCTCCAAAAACGCGACCACTGCCCCTTCCTCGCACGCATGCTCGGCAAAGGCGGCAACCAGTTCGCGCCCCAAGCCGGCCCGCCGCGCCTTTGGGGCCACTGCCAAGGTCAGCAGTTCGGCCTCGTCCCCTACAATGCGTCCCAGCAGGAAGGCCTGCGGGTCATCTTGGGGCCGGCACAGAAGAAAGCAGCCTCGCCCGTCCACAAGACTGCGGAACTCGTCCGCAGACCAAGGCCGAGGTCTCGAAAAGCAGCGCGCATGCAGAGCAGCCAATGCGGCAGGATCGATCATGGCAGGATCAGCGGAGGGGCCTCGCGCGCGGGCGCGGCATCGGCGGGGCGCAGGTAAAGCGGAGCAGGTCTGGGCTGCGGGCGATCCGCGCGCCGGGCTGCCATACGGACAACCCCTTCGGCCAGCGCGACCGCCGGCACAGCCGGCACCGGGCCGGGCGGCAGCGCGCCTGCCGCAGCCTGCTGCGGCAGGCTTTCTTCCCCAGATTCGGGGAAGTCCTGCCAGATCACCTGATCACCGCGGCCCGGGATCACCACCCTGCAAGGGCGCGCCATGCCCCAAGTCAGCGCTTCCGTCGCACTGATCCCGATGGCCGGAATGCGCAGGGCCAATGCCAGCCCACGCGCCGCTGCCACCGCAACCCGGATACCCGTAAAGTTGCCCGGCCCCGTTCCAACACCCAGCACGTCCAGATCGCGCCAGCCCAATCCGGCCTTGGACAGCATCTCTTCCAGCAGGGGCATCAGCCGCTCTGCCTGGCCCTTGACCATGTCTTCATGACGCATCGCCAGCAATCGGTCGCCCCGCAACAAAGCGGCCGCGCAATGCGCGGCCGATGTATCAAAGCCCAGAACGATCCGGTCAGGCAACGGGCCGCACCTCGATCACCTCGGGGATATAATGGCGCAGCAGGTTCTCGATGCCCATCTTCAGCGTCAGGGTCGACGAGGGGCAGCCTGCGCAGGCACCCTGCATGTGCAGATAAACGATGCCGCGATCAAAGCCATGGAACGTGATGTCTCCGCCGTCCTGCGCCACGGCAGGGCGTACGCGCGTGTCCAGCAGTTCCTTGATCTGGCCCACCACCTCGGCATCGGGTCCGTCATGGCTGGCATGCCCTGCGCTTTCGGGGGCCGCGCCTTCGATGGCCGGGGCGCCGGACTGGAAATGCTCCATGATGGCGCCCAGGACAGAAGGCTTCAGGTGGTCCCAGGGCGCCTCGTCGGCCTTGGTCACCGTGATGAAGTCGCGCCCCAGAAAGACGCCTGTCACGCCTTCCACCGCAAAGATGCGACGTGCAAGCGGTGAGGTGGTGCCCGTTTCAGGCGAGGGAAAATCGGCAGTTCCACTGCCAAGAACGGTTTCGCCGGGCAGGAATTTCAGCGTGGCGGGGTTCGGAGTGGTTTCGGTCTGGATGAACATGGCGGCGCTCCTTTGATGCCTGATATGGCGATGCAGGGGGCGCGGGTCAAGCGGCGGGGCCGGAGGGGCCTGCCTCAGGTGATGGCCTCCAGCCGCTCCTTGGACAAATCGCCGGGCACCAGCGTGATCGGGCAGGGCAGAACGGAAGGATCGCGCAGGAACCGCGTCAGGATCGGGTTCTGCCCGCTCTTGTCCGAAGCCAGTCCCAGAACCACGATCCCGATCTCGCCGTCCTCGGAAATCTGGGCCAGCAGTTCTTCGGCAGGATCACCTTCGCGAATGACCAGTTCGGGCTCAACCCCGGGACGTGACCGCATCCATTTCGCAAAGACCTCGTAATGCGCCTCGATCCGTTCACGTGCCTCGGCCCGCATCACGTCAGCCACGCCGAAACCGTGCTGGATGTCATCGGGCGAGATCACCGACAAGATCACCACGGCGCCCTGCGACTTGGCCGCGCGCATCGCCGCAAAACGCATGGCGTTCAGGCACTCCCTGCTGTCGTCCAGCAGCACAAGAAATTTCCGCATTCGGTCCGCTTCTTACCGCTTCGATCGTGTCACAGTGGCCGATGTGCCATGCTCGCGCAAGGGATCGCCGATGAATCCGCCCGAACGGTTTCCATGACGCGGATGGTGTGCTAGCGCCGTTGATGACCTGTAACCTGCACAGCGGACGGTATCGTGACGATCCACCATGATTGGGACAAGACCGACGCCGCGGGGGTCGCTGCCTTTACTCGGCCCAAGATGGCCTGGTTCATGGAAGAGGCCAGTGCACCCGGCGTCAAGCCGATGCCCTTGTCCAAGCGGGCCTTCGACATCGGCTTTGCTCTGCTGCTGCTGATCCCGCTGTCGGTCGTGATGCTGGGGGTCGCGGGTGTCCTGCTGCTGGTTCAGGGTCGGCCGATCCTTTATGCCGCCCACCGGATGCGCGGGCCGAACCAGCCCTTCACCCAGTGGAAGTTCCGCACCATGTTGTGCGAAGAGCATGACTTCGGGGCCACAGGCGCGCACAAGAACTGGCGCATCACGCCCGTTGGCCGCTTTCTGCGCCGCTCCCGCATCGATGAACTGCCGCAACTGTTCAACATCCTGCGCGGCGACATGAGCTTTGTGGGTCCCCGCCCACCGTTGCGCGAATATGTCGAACGCTTTCCCGCCGTCTATGGACGCGTGCTGCTCAGCCGCCCGGGCGTCACGGGCCTTGCGACCCTGATCTATCACCGGCACGAGGATCGGATCCTGGCCCGTTGCAAGTCGGCCGAAGCGACCGAGGCTGCCTATTATCGCCGGTGCCTGCCGGCGAAACTCAAGATCGACCTGATCTATCAACGCCATCGCAGCATGCGGCTCGACCTGTGGATCCTTTGGCACACGCTGAAGATCGTGGTGTCGCGCCGGGACGAGCGCCCGCACCGCCGCCGCCGCGGAGAATCCTATCTGCCGATCGGTCCGTCCATTCGTCCCCGGAAGGGGGCCAGCGGGTAACCCACCCCTGTGAGGTACAGACCCTGCGGCGGGCAAACCGGACCGCAGGCCGACCGGTCTCGCGCCGCCAGCGCCTCGGCCACCCGTGAGGAGGCCCACGAGCCCGCTCCCACACGTTCCAGCGTGCCGACGATTGAACGCACCTGATTGTGCAGGAACGAGCGCGCCCTCAGCGTGAAGCGATATTCGCGGCCATGCGGCACCTCGGCCTCCTCGATCTCGATGCAGTCCAGTGACTTGACCGGACTTTTGGCCTGGCAGATCGATGATCGGAATGTCGTGAAATCGTGATGCCCCACGAGATGGGCCGCGCCTTCACGCATGGCATGGATGTCCAGCGGATTCAGCACCTGCCATACCTGCCCCTTGCCATGCGTCAGGGGCGCCCGGCGTGCCACCAGCCGGAACAGATAGCGCCGCTCGGTCGCCGAAAAACGGGCGTGGAAATCGTCATCGACCTTGGCCGCCGCCAGAATGGCCACCGGCGCAGGCTTGAGATGCCAGTTCAGCGCCTCGCCCAGGCGGAACGGGTCCCAGTCGCGTTCCAGATCGGCATGCGCGACCTGACCCGTCGCATGGACGCCCGCATCGGTGCGGCCCGCCGCCGCGATCCGGGCACCCGCCGCAAAGCCGGGATCAAGCCGTGCCAGCGCCGCCTCGATCGCCCC
>NZ_JBKGUN010000161.1:0-7797 GCF_046462195.1 Paracoccus sp. (in: a-proteobacteria)
CTGGCCCGCGCCCGCAACCTGCTGATGCAGACCGAGATGTCGATCATCGAGATCGCGCTGGCCTCGGGCTTTTCCAGCCCGTCCCATTTCTCGAAATGCTACCGCGCCCAGTACGGCAGCACCCCGTACCGCGAGCGGGGCACCTCCGGCTCGCCCGCCCGTGGGTCAGAGGCCCACTAGCGCACGGGCAAATTCGTCGGCGTCGAAGGCGTCCAGATCATCGATCTGCTCGCCCACGCCTATGGCATGGATGGGCAGGCCGAAACGGTCGGCCAGCGCGACCAGAACGCCGCCACGCGCGGTCCCGTCCAGCTTGGTCATGACCAGACCTGAGACATCGGCCAGCTTGCGAAAGGTCTCGACCTGGTTCAGGGCGTTCTGGCCCGTGGTCGCATCCAGCACCAGCAGCGTGTTGTGCGGGGCATCCGGGTCTTTCTTGCGGATCACGCGGACGATCTTGGCCAGTTCCTCCATCAGGTCCTGGCGGTTCTGCAGGCGGCCTGCCGTGTCGATCATCAGCAGGTCGGCGCCCTCGGCCTCGGCCCGCACCATGGCGTCATAGGCGAGGCTGGCCGGGTCGCTCCCTTGGGGGGCGACCATGACCGGAACGCCTGCACGGGTGCCCCAGACCTGCAGCTGCTCGACCGCCGCGGCCCGGAACGTGTCGCCCGCGGCGATGACGACCGATTTCCCGGCGGCACGGAACTGGCTGGCCAGCTTGCCGATGGTGGTGGTCTTGCCGGCGCCGTTCACGCCCACGACTAGCACGACCTGCGGCTTTTTGGGATAGATCGGCAAGGGCCGCGCGACAGGCGCCATGATGCGCGCGATCTCGGCGGCCAGCAGCTCCTTCAACTCGGTCGAGGACACGCGCCGCCCCATCCGGCCTTCGGCGATGTTGGCGGTGACCCGCAAGGCCGTGTCCACGCCCAGATCGGCCTGGACCAGCATGTCCTCCAGTTCTTCCAGCATGTCGTCGTCCAGCGCGCGGCGCGGCTCTTCGACCCGCGCTTCGCCGCGGCCGAACAGGCGGCCGACAAGTCCCGGCTGAACAGGCTGCGGATGGGGCGATGCGATAGGGGCGGGCAATTCCGTGGCCGGAGCGGGAGCCGCCTCGGGCGCCTCGCCCACGATCTCGTCCAGACCGGATCCGATCTTCGTCGAAGACCGGGTCAGCCGCTCGCGCAGTTTCGAGAAGAACGCCATGATCAGACCTTTCCGTACTGCCGCGACCCTATCGTGTTACGCTGGCAAGGAAAAGCCGTGGCCAAGCTTTCACCGATGCCGGCGCGACGCCTTCAGCCCCGCAGTTCGCGGATCAGGCCAGCCAGTCGCAGGGTGGAGGCATCGTGCCCCGGCGCATCCTCGCCCTTCAGCAGGGGCTCGACCTTGAGCGCCAGTTCCTTGCCCAGTTCGACCCCCCACTGGTCAAAGCTGTTGATCCCCAGGATCACGCCTTCGACAAAGACACGGTGTTCGTAAAGGGCGACGATCTGCCCCAGCGCGAAGGGGGTCAGCTGATCGATCAGCAGCGTGGTGGAGGAGCGGTTGCCGGGAAAGACCCGGTGGCGGGCCTGCCGCTCAAGCTCGGCTCCTTCCAGCCCCTTTGCCGCCATCAGGGTGCGGGCCTCCTCCAGGCTGCGACCCCGCATCAGCGCCTCGGACTGGGCCAGGCAATTGGCGGCTAGAAGGATGTGGTGATGGGCCAGGTCGGGTTCGTGACCCTTGGCGGCCAGGATGAATTCACAGGGCACGGGCGTCGTGCCCTGGTGGATCAGCTGGTAAAACGCGTGCTGGCCATTGGTGCCCGGCTCGCCCCAGACGACCGGGCCCGAAACGGTGGAAAGGTCGCTGCCGTCCATGGCCACGCGCTTGCCGTTCGATTCCATCTCGAGTTGCTGCAGATAGGCCGGCAGGCGCAGCAGGCGGTTGTCATAGGGCAACACCGCACGGGTCGGATAGCCGCAGACCTGATGGTGCCAGATCCCCACCAGTGCCAGCAGGACGGGCAGGTTCGCCTCCAGCGGGGCCTGACGGAAATGGGTGTCCATCGCGGCACCACCGGCCAGGAAGCTGTCAAAGTGCTCCGGTCCGACGGCCAGCATCAGCGACAGGCCGATCGGTCCCCAGACGGAGTAACGCCCGCCGACCCAATCCTCGAAGCCGAAGACACGCGAAGGGTCGATGCCAAAATCGGCCGTCTTGTCGGTGGCCGAGGACAGCGCAACAAACTGCGCCGCCGGGTCCGTCACCTTTGCCGACATCCAGTTACGCGCCGTCTGCGCGTTGGTCATCGTCTCGATCGTGGTGAAGGTCTTGGACGCGACGATCACCAGCGTGGTTGTCGGATCCAGTTCCTTCAGCGTATCGGCGATATCGGCACCATCGACATTGCTGACGAAATGGGCCCGCGGCCCGTCATGATAGGGTGCAAGCGCCAGCACTGCCATATAGGGGCCAAGGTCCGAACCGCCGATACCGATGTTCACGATATCGGTGATGCGCCCGCCCTGCCCCGCAAAGCTGCCATTGCGGACCTGACGTGCGAAGTCCGCCATCCGGTCATGCGTTTCGCGGACTTCGGGCATGACGTCGCGGCCATCCACCGTCACGCTGTTTGTCAGGTTGCGCAGCGCGGTGTGCAGGACGGCGCGGCCTTCCGTTTCATTGATCCTTTCGCCCGCGAACATCGCCTCGCGCCTTTCCTCGAGCCCGGCCGAGCGGGCCAGATCCAGCAACAGGTCGCGTGCCTGGGCATCGATCATGGTCTTGGACCAGTCAAAGACCAGACCATCGGCACTGTTCGAAAAGGTCGTGGCGCGCTGCGCGTCGGCGGCGAATAAGGCCTCGATGCGCGTTTCGCCCTGGTCATTGCGGCAGGATTGCAGACGGTTCCAGATATCGGACATGCGGTGGTGTCTTTCGCTTATTCGGCCCAGTGAACGGTGGCGACGTCAAGAAAGGCGCGGATGGGTGCCTGCATCGGGTCCAGCTTTTGCGCGCGCTCCAGCGCTTCGCGTTTTTCTGGACCCATGATCAGGACATGGATGTTGATGGCATCGCACAGCACCGGCTTGGTCAGGGTGATGCGCGGCTCTTCCGCGCCGTCAGCCCTGATGGCCATGACGGGCGGTGCATCCGCGGCCATCGCGGCCTCGAGGTGATCGGCCCTCGGGAACAGGCTGGCCGTGTGCATGTCGTTTCCCATGCCCAGCAGGACCACGGTCAGCGGCAGATGCGGCGTCAGGCGCGCCGCCAGTCCTTCGGTCGCCAGATCGGGCGAGGCATCACCGGTGTAAAGGTCGATGTAGTCCGCGGCCTCGGCCTTGTCCTTCAGCAGGTGACGCCGCAGCAGGCGCGAGTTCGAACGCTTGTGCTCTCCATCCACCCAGCGCTCGTCGCCCAGAACGACGGTCACGCGGCCCCAGTCCAGGTCGGTGCCGCTGAGCGTTTCGAAAACCGGCGCGGGCGATGTGCCGCCCGGCACGCACAGTGTCGCGCGATCGTTGCCGCGCAGATGCTGGGCCAGTTGCGAGGCGATGCGGTCTGCCAGCGACAGGGCCAGCATCTCGCGGTCGGGATAGTCCTTGAAGTCCATCGTCATGCCCTGATTTCCCTCCAACGTCGATTGTCGCGATGCATCAGGCGCAACGCTTCGTCTGGCCCCGAGGATCCGGCGTCATAGGGTTCGGGCCGGCGTTTGCTGTCTTCCCAGGCATTGATGATCGGGTCGGTCCAGGCCCAGGCGGCCTCGACCTCGTCGCCACGCATGAACAGCGTCTGGTTGCCACGGATCACGTCCATGATCAGGCGCTCGTAAGCATCGGGCATGTCGGCCCCGTCCGCGCCAAGCGCTTCGGCAAAGGACATGTCCAGCGGCACCTGCACAAGACGCATCCCCCCGGGCCCCGGTTCCTTGATCATCACCTTGAGGTTCATGCCCTCGTTCGGTTGCAAACGGATGACAAGCTCGTTGGCCTTCGGCACGCCGCTGTCATCAAAGATCGAGTGTGGCGGTTCCTTGAAGGTGATCGCGATCTCGCTGGTCCGCGCGCGCAGCTTCTTGCCCGTCCGGAGGTAGAACGGTGTCCCCTGCCAGCGCCAGTTCGAGATGCGGACCTTCATCGCGACATAGCTTTCGGTGCGCGACTCCGGATCTTCGGCATCCTTCAGATAGCTCTTGCCGCCTTCGCCCTGGTACTGGCCCCGGACGATGTCGCCCGGCTCGACCGGCTGCAGCGCCCGGATCACCTTCAGCTTCTCGTCCCGGACCGCATCGGGGTCGAAGTGATAGGGCGGCTCCATCGCGATCAGGCACAAGAGCTGCATCATGTGGTTCTGGACCATGTCCCGGATCGCCCCGGACTTGTCGTAATAGCTGCCACGGCCGGCGACGCCGACGGTTTCCGCGACCGTGATCTGCACATGGTCGATGAACTGCGCGTTCCAGAGCGGCTCGAACAGGACATTGGCGAACCGGACAGCCATCAGGTTCTGAACGGTTTCCTTGCCCAGGTAATGATCGATCCGGTAAATCTGGTGTTCATGGAAATGCTGGGCCAGCATGGCATTCAGCGCGCGCGCCGAGGCCAGGTCGCGGCCAAAGGGCTTTTCCACAACGATACGGCTGTCGTCATCCGCGATCCCGTGCCCTGCGAGACGTTCGGCGATATCACCGAACAGCGCGGGCGCGACCGAAAAGTAGAAGGCATGAACGACACCGGGCCGCATCCGCTCCTTGAGAGCCTGCCATCCGCCCTCGCCCTTGGCATCGATCGGAACATAGCCAAGCAGCGCCAGGAACTCGGCCAATTGCGGATCATCCTTGCCGACGCCGGAAAATTCGCAGATCGCGCCGGCGATCTCGGCGCGGAAGGCATCGTCGTCCTGTTCGGTGCGTGCGGCACCGATGATGCGGCTGCTGGCCGGGAACTGCCCTGCCCGAAAGCGGCGGAACAGGCCGGGCAGGATCTTGCGATGGGCAAGATCACCAGTGGCGCCAAAGATCACGAGGTCGAAATCATCGACCGGAATGACACGCGAGACCATGCTGTCCTCCTTGCGGTTGGCATTCGCCATACCTCTTGTTAGCGATAACAACAATGCGGTTCAACCTTTCAGCGCCTTGGCCAGCCTTGGCAGGCGGCAGCGCTTCAACATTTCGGACATTGTCATGTTGCCGCCCATGGCCTGCGCCTTGTCTCGGGCGGCCTGCAAGGCGGCCAGAACAGGGGCCGGATCACGGCGCTGCAGGTCCAGCAGGAAGGCATCGGGATGAAGCGCGCGAAGCCCCAGACCCCCCATCAGTCCCTGAGGAAAATCCTTCAGGTTGGCGGTCAGGATCAGCGAAGCCTTGCCTGCCAGAGCCGTCTCGACAACGTGCCGGTCGGCGGGATCGGGAAAATCCAGGTCGATGGCGGCCTGACCGTCACCCGGTTGAACGGCCCGCGGAAACCGCAAACGCAGCAGCGCAATCTCAGCCCCTGCAACGGCATCCTGTTCGGGACCGAGACGGGCGGCGGCGCGGCGCCATTCCTCGAGGATCCTGTCGGACCAGAGGGGCTGGAACAGCCCCGCCTGCGCCAGATCCGACAGGATCTCGCGCAGGATGGTCGGGAACAGGACATTGGCGTCCAGAACGACGCGCATCAGTCCAGCCGGAAGAACAGCGCCTTCAGATAGCCCGTTTCGGCCAGCTGCGGCAGGGTCGGATGGTCGGGACCCGCCTGACCCGTATGGATCAGCACGCCGCGCCGCCCCCCGCGTCCGATGCCGCGCGCGCTGACATTGCGGAACGCCGTCAGATCGGCCGCATGGCTGCAGCTGCACAGGCCCAGATAGCCGCCCGGCGCGACCAGCGGGGCCGCCAGCTTGGCCACCCGCTCATAGGCGCGAAGACCTGCCTCAAGGGCGGGCTTGGACGGCGCAAAGGCAGGGGGATCGCAGATCACCACGTCGAACTGCCGTCCCTCGATCGCCAACGTTTCCAGCGCCTTGAAGGCATCCGACTGCATGACCTCCAGCCGGTCGCCCGCGCCCATGGCGTCCGCCCCGCCTTGTGCCAATTGCAGGGCAGCCGCGCTGCCATCGACGCAGAGCGCCCTTGTCGCACCGGCCGCCAGCGAGGCCAGGCCGAACCCGCCGACATGGCTGAAGACATCCAGAACCGATCCGCCTGCAACAAGCCGCTGGGTGAAGGCCTGGTTCGGACGCTGGTCAAAGAACAGCCCCGTCTTCTGCCCGCCCATCAGGTCGGCCATATAAGTCGCGTTGTTCATCCGCACCTGCACAGGGGCGTCAGGGGTTGTGCCGTGCAGAACCTCCATCCGCTCATCCAGTCCTTCCAGCCCGCGCGCACGGCCCTGTCCATTCAGGATCACCGTTGAAACGCCTGCAACCTCGACAAGCGCATCGGCGATGTCACCCGCCATGCCATCCGCCCAAGCCGCGTTCGGCTGCATCACGGCTGTGTCGCCGAAACGGTCGACCACCAGCCCGGGCAGGCCGTCCGCCTCGGCATGGACCAGCCGGTAGAAGGGCGCGTCATAAAGCCTTGCCCGCATGTCCAGTGCACGGGCCAGACGGCGGCGCAGCCAAGTCCCGTCGACCACGGCGCCGGGATCACTGTCCATCACCCGCGCCACGATCTTGGAGACCGGGTTGACGGTCACCAACGCCAAGGGCTGTCGCTCGGCATCCTCCAGCACGGCCAGTCCGCCCGGGGGCAGCGCCTTGGTGCGGCGGTCCAGAACGGCCTCGTCGGCAAAGACCCAAGGAAACCCGTGCCGGATGGCCTGTGGCTTGGACTTTGGGCGCAGGCGGATGACGGGCCGGTCAGGGGCAGTGGGATCAGAGGGGAACAGATCGCTCATGACTGAATTCCTTTCCCAGCCGATCTGACACGCCACCCCGCGCCGCACAAGGCACGGGGCCCCTGTTCCGGACGCAAAAATTCGGGACGAAGGCCGGATGACTGCAAGGTCGCCCGCGCCCTGTTGAAGCGTTAACGCTAACGGACTATATTGGCTGCAAAGCCAGAGGAGGCCGCCATGACCCTTCACGCCACGATCGACCGCGTGACCGACCGGATCCGCAAACGCTCGGACCAGACACGCAGCGCTTATCTGAAGAAGATTGCGCGCGCGGCGCAGGATGGACCTGCCCGGGCCCATCTGTCCTGCGGCAACCAGGCCCATGCCTATGCCGCCATGGACGACAAGGGCGACATGGCCACGACCCGCAAACCCAATATCGGAATCGTGACGGCCTATAACGACATGCTGTCCGCCCATCAGCCTTATGAAAATTATCCCGAGCGGATCCGCGCGGCGGGCCGTGCGGCGGGGGCCACCGTGCAGGTCGCGGGCGGCGTGCCGGCCATGTGCGACGGCGTGACCCAAGGGCGTCCGGGAATGGAGCTGTCGCTGTTCTCCCGCGATGTGATCGCCTTGGCGGCCGGCGTGGCCTTGTCGCATGACTGCTTCGATTCGGCGATGTACCTGGGCGTTTGCGACAAGATCGTGCCGGGCCTGTTCATTGCCGCAGCGACCTTTGGCCATGTGCCTGCGGTCTTCGTACCCGCTGGCCCCATGCCTTCCGGTCTGCCCAATGATGAAAAATCCAAGATCCGCCAGCAGTTCGCCACCGGAGAGATCGGCCGCGATGCGCTGATGGCCGCCGAGATGGCCAGCTATCACAGCCCGGGCACCTGCACCTTCTATGGCACGGCCAACACCAACCAGATGCTGATGGAGTTCATGGGCCTGCACCTTCCGGGCGCGAGCTTCGTGAACCCCG
>NZ_JBKGUN010000162.1:0-9085 GCF_046462195.1 Paracoccus sp. (in: a-proteobacteria)
TGGATTAGGACTCGGCGAAACCCACCGGCGACGGCTATGCTTTCTAAGACGCGTGCTCTGATACCGATTTTGCTGATCACTGCGACCTCAAACGTAGCGGTGAGCTAAAGTGATTTTAACTGACCGGTGCCTGCAGTTTCGCTACGAAACCCGTTACCGTTCTAGCGAAGCTTTAAGGTCCCGTATCAGTTGGTTAATCAGTTCCGAGGTTAATGCCCTGCCCTCCAAGCGCAACAGATACCCCTTGCTGTCTTCTGAGCAACGGATCTTTATCCCGCTCGACGTTAGCAACGTCTGTCCGTCCACATGCCGAAACTGACGTGCATCACTCTTTGGACGCCCCCCCCGGCCAAGATCCCTATCGCCATGGTTCTGCAGACGGATTAGCGTCTCAATTATCTGCCACTCCTCTTCCGCATCTGTAGGCAAGGCTTGCGAGAGGGTTTGGCGGATCTGAGGCTCGCCCCCTTGGCGGAGAGCACTTGCAAGTTGCAGCCCACGCCGCTCTGTCAACTTTTGAGGAAACTGTAACATGTCACCAAGCTCTTCAAAAATGAGTGCGAAAGAGCGGATCTTTGAGCGTTTGGCTTTGGAGCCTGTGGCATACAGCTTATCCACCGCATCTTCGGTGCTTGCAAAAACCCCTTGATTGGCGGCTATAACTGCAATCCGTCCGCGTTCAAAATGACTTAAATTTTCACGAATTTCATTTTCTTCGATCATCGAAACAAACGCTGTACCGGCATCCGAACGCGGCCGTATGATTGTACGGATAGTGCTGTATTTGTGGGCGTTTGTCAGATCCAGCAGGCCGCGCGTGGCCAGTAGGCGCCTATAACCTGACACAAGACCGTAGCGTTGCCCTGCCCTGCCCGGCCGCTCCAGTTCGAAGACCTCAATCGGCAATCTCAAGCCGTGCGCCGCTATGGACTGCTGCAGCTCCAGCATTTCAGGCTCTCCCAACGTCAGCCGATCGCGGATCATTGCGTCCTCGTCAATCTCGTCCAGCGCCAGGTCAACCATCAGCAAGCCTGATGCTTGTGCTGCGTGAAAACGCGCTGCGTCAGCTTCTTTTCGGGCCCTAACGGCGCGCGCCTCGGCACTTTCAGCGTGGACTTGAGACGCGCTGTCTGCAGCCACTTGGGCGATGGGAGCGACACCTCTAACCAGACCAGTACGGTCAAAGGTTTCGCTGCGAAACTCTGCCTCTATCTTAGTCAGTTCATTTATACTGGGCGCTTCAAGTCGCCTGCGCTTGACCATTGTCTTGTTCCTCTTCCTGCTTTTCCATTTGAAGATCACGCCACCACGCACCCAAAATCAACTCCTTGACCTCTGCCCAGGTACGGTCAAACGTTTCGCGACCACGCACATAAGTCTCTCGATTGAACTCTCTATAATCTGCCTCGTAAATTCCGTTAACCTGCTCGCCCGCCTGCCCCACCATTGCTGTGAGTTCTTGGCGATAAGTGGTCATGAAATCACCGAAATAAGCCTGAATCACATTGGCCAGATCAGTTTGTTGACCCGCCTCGAACCGGGTGATGATTGCGCGTACCGCGTCCCACTCAAAGCGCATCTCGGGCAACCCGTCGCGGCGACGTGCAGCGTTTTCGCCATCTTCGACACTCGCGAATGTAGAGTAAAGCATGTCGAAAAACCGGCCGGTCGAATCGAATTCAAGAAACGTCGCCCCTAGAGGTACCAGCAGGATATCCGCAGCTGCCAGGGCATTGATCGTGAGATAGCCTAGGGCAGGGGGTGTATCGATGATGATAATGTCATACTCATTCACGATGCCATCATGTGTCAGGCTGTTCGACAGCGCGTCCCATAGAGGCCAGCTGCGCAAGCCCATGCGCCAGACCGGCACTTGGAATTCTGCCCAGTACAGGTTCAATTGCGCGCCAAGCAAGTCAATATTCGGCCAATGAGTGTTCTGAATCAGGTCGCGCGCTCCAATATTAAGAGCCTCTGTCAAGGTTTCGTCAAAGGGAAGGAGCGACTGGCCTTGGGCTTCGCGGACCCGGTTCTCGTCCTGAAGAGCCAAGGCATAGTCTTTGGCCAGCAGCGGAAAGGCTGTTGACCATTCGTCGGCTACTTGGCCGCCCATTATCGAGGTCATGCTCCCTTGGCTGTCTAGGTCGATTACCAGCACTTTATAGCCATCCAGCGCGGCAGACATGGCCAGATGAGCGGCAGTCGAAGTTTTCCCCACTCCTCCTTTGAAGTTGGCGACTGCCATAACCTTGGCTGGAAGTCCTTCGGGACGCCAGGGTCGGTATTCCCGATCTGCTGCGCCTTCGGCCGCGAAATGATCTCGAAGGCGCAGCACATCTTCCAGTGAGAACCACTTGGATTTGCCTTCACCGACGCCCTGAGGCAAGCCCGGGTTCTTACGTAGGACGCGACGAAAATGTGCAGTCGCAACCGGAATAAGATAGCGGCATACCTCCCATGTCGAAAAGCGGCGTAGTCGCTTTCGACCGTCGGGAGCATACCCGCGTTCAGCGAGATCCTGCCGGCCACGGGCTGCAAATGTGGCGGCCTTCGCAAAGCGCGCTGTGCCTATGGGCTCAGACAGCCGCTTGGCAGCGCGTGCGGGATCTATATTGAAATAAGGCGGAAGTGGATCTTTGCCTGACATCTGAATCCTATTGGGATGTAACCTATTAGGTCTTGCGTAAAGATTTTTATGGCACATCGATGCCGAATGGGGAACGCCTTACGTCGGTTTCGCGGCGAAACCAGCTAATCTTAGGAATCATACCATCCAAAAGATTGTATCTTGTTTAGTTACTTTAAAGTCTTTACTCCAAAATATTTATGAAGAATCAAAATCTTAAACTAAGATAAGAACCCATGTTCAGGATGATTGGGACCCATATACGGTAGCGGGGGTGCCCTTTTGCAGGGAGTAAGGCGCTGATTCTCAGGATAAAGGGTATGGTTCTACAGGAGCAGGACCTTTAGGCTGTAATAGTGAAAAAAAGAACTTCGTAACCGCGTGCACATCCCGGAAATGGGCACCTAACCAAGCTACTAAATGACAAAAGTGCCCATTTCCGGGATGTGCACGCGGAAGTACTCGGTATCCTAGGCCATCTTGCATACAGGTACCTTATGCGCCAGCATGCATGAAACGATACGGTATAAGTCATGAATGACATTCCAAGAGATCAGCTATCGGGAGCCCTGCGTCGCGGCGCTGTGAAGAAGCATGTCGCTGCAATTCATGTGTCGGGAAAACTGACGCTGCTTCAGCGCAAGCTCTCCAATGTGCTGCTACTGAACGCTTACGATACGCTGACTACACGGCCCAGCCACCAGATTGACGCTCGAACCCTTTGTCTGATGATCGGGTACAACAGCAACGACATGGACACGCTGAAGCAGTCGCTGCGTGGTCTGGTCGAAACCGTTGCTGAATGGGACATGCTTGACGATAAGGGAAGACAGGAGTGGGGCGTTTCCAGCTTGCTCAGCTATGCCAAGCTAAAGGCGGGGATCTGCGAATATGCCTATTCCCCTGCCTTGGCTGAAAAGCTGCACGACCCCAAGGTCTTCGCGCTGATCAACCTGAACATGCAGCGGCGGTTTGCCTCTGGACATGCCTTGGCACTCTACGAGAACTGCTATCGCTTCGTTCGAACAGGATCAACGGGTTGGTGGCCGCTGGATCTGTTCCGCCGCCTTATGGGAGTAGACGGCTCGAGTTATTACGAGGTGTTCAAGCAACTGAACGCCAAGATCATCAAGCCTGCCGTGACCGAGGTCAACAAGGCCAGCAACATTATTTTGACGCCGGAGACGAAGAAGCAGGGCAGGGCGGTCACGCATATTCGCTTCCTGATCAAGGAGAACCCGCAGCTGGCGATCCTGAACATGGACGATGGCGAGGGCGCTCGCCACGGCGAGGTTTATGGTCGGCTGCGCGCGCTTGGGGTCAGCGACAGGCTGGCACGCCAATGGCTGACGGCCCACGGCGATGAGCAGGTTCAGGCCAAACTGGATTATGTGGAGGCGCGCAAGAATGTTGTCAGCAAGGTCGGCTATCTCAGCGCCGCATTGGAAGCGGGTTTTGGAACCGAACCAGCCGCGCCGGCCGAGCCGCCCCATCCTCAGGCCGAGCGACTGCGCCGGATCCTAGAGGTCATCCGCTCCCGTACGCCTACGCAGCGTGACGCGGACCGCCGGCTGTTCCTGAGTCAGTTGACCGACCGAACGGCACGGGCAGACTTCGAGCGTCATGGCTGGATGTCGCCTTTGAACGCTGCCCGGATTGCGGCGTTTTGGGAAGATATGTCGCCGGGCCTTTTTGCCGGCCCTCTTCGGCACAGCGCCAGTTGAGCCTGCCACGGAGAGGGATGAGTATGGTGCAACTCTGAAGTGCTATCCTGCCGTGCAGCTCTTGTCTCGCTTCCTGAGGCAGAGAAGCAAAACGATAGCATATCAACCGGCATCTGATATTTTCGACGGATTTCAAGACCCCTCTATGCTTTTCATATCCCGGCCAGCAAGCCCATCTTCTGGGCCCGTTCCAGCAGCATCTTCACTGACGAAGGCTGCCACCGGGATCGGCCTCGGGGAGTACGTTCGCGCATGGCCTCCAGACGATCACAAATGGCCTGCAACGTGATGTCCGGATTGGCACCCTTGATGGCAGCCACAAGAGCGGGCAGGCGATCATCTGCTGCACGACGGCCCGCACGGCTCAATATCGTTTTCGGCAGAAAGCCGTCACTCACGTATGCTTTCACGGCACGCAACAGCCGTGATTGCGTCCATTGCCGATCCAAAGGGAGAGGCCCGTTCACGATGCGAAGCACGTCCTCCCATGCCATGTCGGGCCGCAGCCGACGGACATAAGGTACCCAATCATGGGCGCCGTCGTTCAATCGCTCCATATATCCCTCGTGCCGCGCCAGCCTCACCTTGCGAATCGCGGCCGGGTCGCGGGCCCTCAGTCCAGGATTGCCGCCAATCCGGCCCCTGGTGCGCGCGCTGGCAAGCCCCGCCTTCGTTCGCTCGCGGATGAGTGCCCGTTCAAACTCGGCGGCGGCTCCCAAGACCTGCAGCGTGAATTTGCCTTGTGGAGATGCGGTGTCGATCGGATCCTGAATCGAACGGAAGAATGCGCCCTTTGCGTCCAGCCGTTCAATCACCTCGAGCAGGTGCGACAACGACCGAGCCAACCTGTCGATCCGCACCACGAGCAGCGTGTCCCCTTTGCGTATGCCGTCCAAGAGGCGTGCAAGTACGGGCCGGCTACGGTCGCCGCCTGAGGCCTGCTCTTGATGGATCACGCTGCAACCTGCAGCTTTGAGAGCCTGCACTTGGGGCAGGGGAGTCTGATCTTCTGTTGAGACACGGGCATAGCCGACTAGATGCACCTCAGCGCTCCTTCTACAATATCCGCATCTAATAGCAAACGACCGTTTGAACGCAACCGCAAGAGCCGCTGCGGGGGCAAGGAATTGAGGCCGGGCAGGGCGTCAGCACGGCAATTTTTCGGAAAGCTAAACGGGCCGCTACAGCTTCTGGTCACGAAGATCTAGCTCACCTTCGTCATAGCCTGCTATGCTCCTCACTAACGCATTATAATGATGTTTTAACCAATTTTCATGCAACAGACAAATGTTAATCCCTTCCGATAGCGCTTTGCGCAGAGGGGAAGTGGAGGCTCTGTCGCAAATCGTATAACGCACCACAGTCGGTCAGTGATTTTTTCGGCTTAAGGCGGCAAGCTGACAGAATTGTTGAAACGGTCGCAGTTCCGGCCGGAATTGACCCTCGCGGATCATGTTGACCAATTCGATGCCACGATAGTTGCCGCCGCTGACGTGAAGCTCTTGAAGCCCAGCATCGGTCTCACCCCGCGCTTGATAAAGCAGGGGTCTTACTCGACCAGAGTACTGAAACACTTGATCCGTACCATCTCAATCGGCACAGAGCAGCCAAAGCGCTTCGGCATCCGGTTGATGTTCTTGATCCCTTCGGTGTTGCGGTGCCCTTGTTGATGACGATCTTACGAGGCGAGCCCCTCACCTCCAACGGACAAGAAACCTGACGGCAGCTGCTTGTTTCGCCGCTTTGCCAGCAGGAAGTCCAGTGTTTTCCGAACTTATCGACGGCGCGGTCGACGTAGACCCACTGCCCCTCACCTTGATGTATGTCTCGTTCCTGCGTCAGGATTTCTCAGCGGGCCGCTTGCGGCGATGCGCATCCTCGGCCACCTGACCGGCACAACGCTCCCCTCCGATCGAGCATCGCATGGTCGACCCTGGCACCTCGCTTCGCCATGACCTTTTGAAGGTCTCGCCAGGACACTCTGTAGCGCAGCTAGAAGAAGACGGCGTGCAGAATGATGTCGCGCGCAAAGTGGGCAACGTTGAATTTGATCGCCATAGCATACTTTCCCTCAAACTGACCGTTCTCAAGCCCATCCCCTTCCTTAGAAAGACCGCTCTCTTGAGCACTGTAGCGTTCGAAACCGGAACGAGAGGGTCTCGCGCCATCGCGTTGTATGGGATAAACTGACGGTACAGTGGAGGATATGCCGATGAACTGCATCACGTTCGTCATTACATCCGTTGCCATATGCGGACTAGCATCCTGCAGCACGCCAGCCGAGCAATGTGAGGTTAGTGTGGCCGCTGAGCAGAGAAATGTTTCGCGGCTTCTTCAAGAGGTCGAAGCAAATATTGCCCGTGGTTATACTTTTCAGGATACGACAACGAGCGAAACAGACTTCCGTTTTTGCGCCGGTGGCTTCCGCGGCGGTCACGGTAGGTTGGGTTTGGGTTATTCCAGCTGCTACGGCGGGCCGCAAACAACGCGCGAGCGGGTTCCGATCGATCCTTCTGCCGAAATGCGCAAGCGAGATGCCCTTCAAAATCGCCTTGGCGCCCTTTCTTCGAAAGGTACGCTACAGTGCGTTTCGGGCCTTGATGGGGAACCATGAAGGCCACCTGCTTGATCCAGATTTGATGGTGTAATCTTTTCTTGTGATCCCTTCTCAGGAATGGTGGGTGCGTGACATGAACTTCCCAGGGCTTCAGATCCTTCTTGTGGGTTGGGGCGTGAGAACTGGAACAGAGGCAGAAATGCTCTGCCTCAAATCCTTCAACGAGCCGATTGCGTTCCTGCGTTCATCCAGCCTTGGTCATACCATTCTGACACCTCCCCCGGCCAAACGAGGGCATGGCCGTTTGCATCCTTGAGAACACCGCTTTCAAACAAGAACTGCGCCATGGCGGTAAAGCGGGCCGGATCAATGGTGCCTATGGGCGTATGGCCATCGCGCAGGTAGCCTCCCTTTGTGATTGCCTCCATTGAACCGCTGACAAGATCCGCGTTCGGAAAGTCGCCGGCAGCGATCAGGATCTGCGCAGCTTCATCAGGATGATCGGCGGCCCATTCGTAACCAGCCTGGGTTGCGCGCATGAAGCGTCGGATCACGTCGGGGTTTTCGTCCAGCGTTTCCCGACGCGTGCCGATATACCCATTCTGCTGATCGGGAATCCCGTAGTCGGCATAGGTGAACGAGGACTGGTTTCGGCCAAGAAGGGCGCTGTTCACCCCTTCCCATGTTGCAACCTCCAGCGTAAAATCCACCGCTCCGGATGCCAGTGCCTCATAGGCACCCGTGCCAAGCGTCACCGTGTCCCAGACCGGCTTGCCCCCGTCATGCGCGATCATCGTGCCGATCAACGCTTCTTCCCATGCGCTGCCAAAGCCTGCATAGGTCTTGCCCGACAGGTCGGCGGGACGAGTGATCGCGGAGTTGTCGCTGCTGTAAACCAGCCGCCCTGCATCGTGCTGCATCGTCGCCCACAGTGCCACCAAGTCCGCCCCGCCGGCCCGAGCCGACATGAAGCCAAGGGAAGTCAGGTAGGCAAAATCTGCAGCCCCTGCTGCCAGAAGGGCCGCGGAATTGGTGTCGGAATAGGGGAGCAGATCCACCTCAAGCCCTTCCTCGGCATAAAGGCCCTTGTCCATGGCGATGACCAGGCCGATGTGATTGGTGTTCAGCATCCAGTCGAGGGCGATGCTGACCTGCGTTTCGGCATGGGTGGGCAATGGGATGGCCAGGCAGATGCCAAGTGCAAGCGGACGTATCATCATGAGGCTTCCTCCAGAAGCAAGGCTTTCAGGGTGTCGCGTAGTGGGGCGAGCGCGGCTTCGCTTCGCTCTTTTCGGTGAAGCGGAACAGGGATGTCGGCAACAAGACGACCTGGGCCCGCCGCCATCACCAGAACCCGATCGGCTAGTCCGGTCGCTTCGTGCAGATCATGGGTGACCAGCAGAACGCCGCGTGGGCGCTCATCCAGCCGAGCAACCAGCCAGTCCTGCATGTGGAGCCGTGTTACCGCATCCAGCGCCGAGAAGGGCTCATCCAACAGCACATACCGGCTGTCTTGGACGATGGTGCGCAGAAAGGCAGCACGCTGACGCATCCCGCCCGAAAGCTCGGCGGGAAATTGCTCCTCCGTGCCATGCAACCCGAAGAGGCGAAAGAAAGGTGCAGCGCGGATGCGCGCTTCGCGGCGAGATTGTCCCCTGACCCTGAGACCCAACACGGCATTCTCGGCAACTGTCAGCCATGGAAAGAGCGCATCGCTTTGCGGCTGGTAGCTGATGTCGGGACAGGGGGAGGTAACAGCCCGGCCCTCCAGCGTCATCCGCCCTTCGGCATGCAATGTTTCGGGAAGGATGCCTGCCAGCCATTTCAGGACCGAGCTTTTGCCGCAACCGGACGGGCCGATAAGGGCCGTGATGCCCGTGCCGGGCAACGAAAGCGACAGATCGTCAACCAGTGCGGCGCTGTCGCTCCGAATGGTCAGGCCACGCACCTCAAGCATGACGCGCCTCAGGCCTTTTGGCCGTCAGATGATCGAGAAGCTGGATTGCGCCCAGCAGTGCCAGCGTCAGCGCTGCCGACGCCACCACTGCGGCCAGCACCAGATCGGCGCGGAAGTTGTTCTTGGCGGCAAGGATATAGATGCCCAGCCCCTTCCGCGCTCCGGCATATTCGGCAAAGATCGTGGCAACGATCGCATAGGTGGCCGAAATCCTGAGCCCC
>NZ_JBKGUN010000163.1:0-4846 GCF_046462195.1 Paracoccus sp. (in: a-proteobacteria)
CGCTCAGCGTGGTGATCGGGGTTCTTGGGCTGCAGCTGTGGGATCGCTTTGCCGTGGTCATGCGCGCCTCGACCTTGCAAATCCGCGGCCGTGAGTTCGTGGCGGCGGCGCGCGCGGTCGGCTGCTCGACGCCACGCATCCTGCTGTCCGAGATCATGCCCAACATCGTCAACAACCTGATCGTGGTCGTTACGCTGGAGATGGCGCACGCGATCCTGCTGGAGGCTGCCCTGTCCTTCCTGGGGGTTGGCGTGCAGCCACCCACGCCTAGCTGGGGATTGATGGTGTCCGAGGGTAAGAACATGATGCTGTTCGAGCCGTGGCTGGTCCTGATACCGGGTGCCGTGCTGTTCGTGCTGGTGCTGGCGATCAACCTTATGGGCGACGGGCTGCGCGATGTCACCGCTCCCGAGAACCGCAATTGATGAGGTCTCCGATGAACGACGCCCCCCTCCTGTCGGTCCGCGGCCTGACGTTGGATATTCCCACCTCCGGCGGTACGCTTCACGCCGTGCGCGGCATCGACTTTGACCTGAAACGCGGAGAGACGCTATGCATTGTGGGCGAGTCCGGGTCGGGCAAGTCCCTCACCTCGCTTGCTCTGATGGGGTTGCTGGCTCCCAAGATCCGCCGCAAGGCTGTCCGGATGACCTTTGACGGCACTGATCTGCAGAAAGCCTCACGGCGGCAGTTGCGCCAGTTGCGGGGCGACCGGATGTCGATGATCTTCCAAGAGCCGATGACCTCGCTGAACCCGGCCTATACGATCGGAGACCAGCTGACCGAGACGCTGTTGCTGCACAAGAGGGTCAGCCGCGCGCAGGCTCGCGCCCGCGCTGTCGAGTTGCTGGAAAAGGTAGGCATCACCGCCGCGGAAAGCCGTCTGTCGCAGTATCCGCACCAGCTGTCGGGCGGCTTGCGCCAGCGCGTGATGATCGCAATGGCTTTGATGTGCGAGCCGGAACTGATCATCACCGACGAGCCCACCACGGCGCTGGATGTGACCATTCAGGCGCAGATCCTGCGGCTGCTGGTGGATCTGCAGCGCGAGATGAACATGGCGCTGATCCTGATCACCCATGATCTGGGCGTGGTGGCCCGTGTCGCCGACAAGGTTGCTGTCATGTATGCGGGCGAGCTGGTCGAGACAGGACCTGCCACCGCCATCTTCCGCAACCCTGCACATCCTTATACGCGCGGGCTGATCAACTGCATTCCTGTTCCCGGACGCAACGAGCGTGGCGCGCGGCTTGGGACTATCCCCGGTATTGTCCCGTCGCTGGTGGGTGAGGTCATAGGCTGTCCGTTCCGCGGACGGTGTGACCAGCGTGTTGGGATCTGCGACACTTCAGCCCCGCTGCGCCGGCTGCCGGACGGACACGAATTCCGCTGCGTCCATCCGGACGGACATCGCCACGAAGAGGTGACGGCATGACGAACAACCCTGTTCTGGAGCTTAAGAACGTCTCCAAGACCTACACCATCAAGCAGGGGTTGTTCGGCAAGCCAAAGCCTTTGCGCGCGTTGAACGATGTATCGCTCAACCTGCAGCGCGGCGAAGTGCTGGGACTGGTGGGGGAGTCCGGTTGCGGCAAGTCCACCCTTGCCAAGATCCTGCTGGGACTGGAGGCCCCGAGCAAGGGACAGGTTCTGGTCGACGGCCAGGCGCTGGCGGGACAGGACCGGATCGCGCTGTCGCGCCGCATCCAGCCGATCTTCCAGGACCCCTACTCCTCGCTGAACCCGCGCAAGAGCATCGAGGACATCATCACCCTGCCTCTCCGCGTCCACGGCATCGGCGACAGCGCCAGCCGTGACCGGGAGCTGCACAAGATGCTGGACATCGTCGGTCTTCCCGCGCGCGTTGCCCGCAGCTATCCCAGCCAGATGTCCGGCGGCCAGCGACAGCGTGTCGCCATCGCGCGGGCCCTCATCATGAAGCCCGAGATCGTCATCTGCGATGAGCCGACCTCGGCGCTGGATGTCTCGGTTCAGTCGCAGATCCTGAACCTGCTGGCCGACCTGCGGGCCGAGTTCGGCCTGACCTACCTGTTCATCAGTCACAACCTCGCCGTGGTCGAGCATCTCGCGACGCGTGTGGCCGTGATGTATCTCGGCCGCATCGTGGAGGAAGCTGACGTCGCCACCCTGTTCGAAACAGCGCGCCACCCCTACTCGCAGGCGTTGCTTGCCTCCGTTCTGACGCCTGACCCTGACATGGGAGTGCCGGACACGCAGCTTGGCGCGGCCTATCCCAACCCGATCGCCCCGCCTTCCGGGTGCGCCTTCCATCCGCGCTGCGCCAAGGTGATGCCGCATTGTCCCCAGATCGCACCTTGGCCAGTGCCAACATCCGACGGGCATGTCGAGTGTCACCTTTATGACCAGCAGCCCTTTCAGGCCGCCAGCTGAGGGACCACTCATGATGTCATCACTGTCGCGCACACAGGTCGTGCGCAAGTCCGTAAGAGGAACCTCACGGGGCGTGGTCGCGGCCCAGAACTCGCGCGCAGCTCTGGTCGGCGCGGAGGTTCTGGCAGCCGGCGGCAATGCGGTCGATGCGGCCGTTGCCGTGTCCTTCGCCATCGGAGTGCTGGAGCCTTGGATGAGTGGCCCCGCCGGCGGCGGCGCAATGATGCTTTGGCACGCCGAGGCCGCGCGTGCCGAAGCGGTCTTCTATGGCATGCGTGCGCCGGGTGCCCTGGATCCGGCTGATTACCCGCTGGCAGGTACGGGCAAGGCCGGCGATTTGTTCCCTTGGGACACGGTCAAGGATGACCGCAACCTTCGCGGCGCGACCGCAGTCGCAGTGCCGGGCGTCGTGGATGGCATTGGGCAGGCTCATGCCCGTTATGGCCGCATGCCGTGGCGTGATCTGCTGGGACCAGCCGTCGAGTTGGCACGAGAAGGGCTGCAGGTCGATTGGTATGCGGCGCTGATGATCGCCTCGGCCACACGTGGACTGGCCGCCGATCCGGACGCAGCGGCCCTCTTTCTGGAAGATGGGCAGTGGCCTCCTGTGGCCGGTTGGACCAGCACCGTCGCCAAGACCTTGCCGATGGATGCCATGGTCACAACCTTGGCCGAACTGGCTGCCAAAGGCGCACGAGAGTTCTATGATGGCGACGTGGGTGCGGCGCTGGTGGCAGACGTACAGGCCAAGGGTGGCAGCCTAAACCATGACGACCTGCGCGCCTACCAAGCCAAGCTTCAAACGCCGCTCAGCTTCTCGCGCGGGCAGGCGACGTTCCATGTCACGCCGCGTCTGACAGCCGGACCTACCTTTCGCGATGTTCTGACTATGCTGCCCCCGCTGACAGGTCAGCCCGGTGGAACTGCGTTCGTCGCCTATGCCGATGCGCTGCGGGATGCCTATGCCAAACGGCTGGAAGGGATGGGGGACGATGGCGAGTCTCCGTCGCAGCCCGGCTGCACCACACATTTCTCGATCGTTGACCTCGATGGGAACATGGTGTCAATGACGCAGACGTTGCTGTCGGCCTTTGGCGCGCATGTGGTCTCTCCGTCCACAGGGCTGCTGCTGAACAACGGCATCATGTGGTTCGACCCCGTACCCGGACGTGCGAATTCCTTGGCACCCGGAAAGCGCTGCCTGATGAACGTCTGCCCGGTCATCGGCGAGGTAGGCGATCGCCGCTTTGCCTTCGGTGCCTCGGGCGGACGCAAGATTGTCGGGGCGGTGGCACAGCTGTCTTCCTTTGTCGCCGATTTCGGCATGGATCTGGAAGGCGCCTTTCATCACGGGCGCATCGACATGTCCGGCGGCGATGCTGTCACGGCCGACGATGCACTGCCCGAAGCCGTCCATGCGGCGCTGGCGGAACATCATCCGACGACGCGCTTTCGCCGCACCGTCTTTCCTTATGCCTTTGCCTGCCCGGCCGGTGTGATGCGCGACGGCGTCACGAACACTGGCTGTACCGAGATCATGTCGCCCTGGGGCGACGCCATTGCCGAACCGGAGTTCCATTCATGACCCGTGATGCCGCCCTTGCCGCCGCTGAACGCTATTTCGACAGCGGGGCGTTCCAGACCGAGCTTGCATCTCTGGTAGAATATCCCACCGAAAGCCAGAATCCGGATCAGCGGCCTGAACTTTATCGGTACCTTGAGCAGGCCATGCTGCCACGCCTCGAGGCTCTGGAGTTCGTCTGCGCGATCCACGACAACCCCGACCCCCGAGGTGGGCCGCTGCTGGTGGGTAAGCGCATCGAGGACCCTGCCCTGACCACGGTCCTGACCTATGGGCACGGCGACGTCATCCGCGCCCAGACCAATCAGTGGCGTCAAGGGCTTCATCCCTTTCGGCTGATCGAGGAAGGCGACCGCCTCTATGGTCGCGGCACGGCGGACAACAAGGTGCAGCATCTCATCAACATCGCGGGGCTGGAGGCCGTCATCAGCGCGCGCGGCAAGCTGGGCTTCAACGTCAAGATCGTGATCGAGATGTCGGAGGAGACCGGCTCCTCGGGCCTGCCCGAGTTCTTCGAGGCACACAAGCATGATCTGGCTGCGGATGTCCTGATCGCGTCCGACGGCCCTCGGCTTCAGCCCGACGTGCCGACGATCTTCATGGGATCGCGCGGTGGCGTGACCTTTGATCTGCTTTTGGACCTGCGGAACGGAGCTCACCACTCCGGCAACTGGGGCGGCCTTCTGGCGGATCCCGTGATGATCCTTGCCCATGCGCTGACCACGATCTGTGACCGGCGCGGACAAATCAGGATTCGGGAATGGCGCCCCGACAGCCTGACACCGCCTGTCCGCGAGGCCCTGAAGGGGTTGCCCATCGAGGACCTGAACGGCCCTTCCGTCGATCATGACT
>NZ_JBKGUN010000164.1:0-4688 GCF_046462195.1 Paracoccus sp. (in: a-proteobacteria)
AGCACGCTGCTCATGGGCGCCAGCCGCCCAGAGCAGGTGACAGCGAATATTACCGCCCTGCAGGTCATACTGTCCCTCGAGCAGCTTGCCAGACTTGATGAAATCTGTGCGCTGCCATCCCTGAACTCCTACTTCATCTTTCGGCTGCCACGAGAGGTGCTCTTTGGCGGACAATCAGTGACGCCTTAGGGAGGAGGAAGGTTCGAGGACAATGTTGAAGTCCTCAATGCCCGGAATTGTCCCGCCATAGTTGCCGCTGGCACCATAAACAACGACAGCGCGAGGAACCCGCCATCGGCACTAAGGCAGGGCGCAAAAAATATGGAAGCAGCAAGAGCAGTCTCCGGATGGCTGACGCTCGTTCTGCCCGCAGAGTATGCACTTTTCGAGCCCCTTGCGTTCCTTCGTGACGCGGTCACCGGGAACAAGCGCCGGATCCCATGGTTCGGCGCTCATGATTTGCCAAGGTGATGCATGCAGAAACCGGACCTTGCTGGAAGACGTATCCTTGTTGTCGAGGATGAGTTCATTCTGGCCGCACATATCTGTGCACAGATCGAAGCCTGCGGAGGAGTGGTTGTCGGTCCAGCGCCCACGTTGGCGAGCGGAGAGGCCCTTCTTCAGAAAGGCCCTCTGCCTGACGGCGGTATCCTCAACATCCGGATCGGCGACGTCATGGTCTATCCGTTGGCGGACGATCTTCTGGCAGCCGGAGTGCCCATCATATTCGCGAGCAGCGAGAGCAAGTCCTGCATTCCAGACAGGTATGCATCCGTCCCGCTCCTAGGGAAGCCCATCGACATGATGCTGGTGGCCAAGCAGCTGTTTCCCGCCCGTTGACGCCTGTGGTTCAAAGGCAGATCCGGCCGCAGTGCCGCTTCATCATTCGCCGCCTGGTTCCGGAGTGCCGCGACCGTTATGTTTCCTGATCTCTACATGATCGTGCCCGGGGTCCTGCTGCGCAGCAAACTCCAGCCTATAGCACGTGCCGGGATTTGCATCCTGCCACTCCGACCGACCGCGGAGCTGACGGGAAAGCCCGGTGACCAGCGTCATGCCAAGGCTGCTGGCACTGGCTGCATCAAAATCCGGCGGCAGGCCTTGCCCCTCGTCGCAAACCATCAAGCGCAGGTGACCTTGCTCGGCGGGCTGGATGGTGATGCGCACGTCACCCTGGCCCTCCGGATAAGCGTACTTGAACGCATTGGTCACCAACTCGTTTCCCAGCAGGGCCAGCGGCACCGCCTGATCGGTGGCCAACATGACCGGCGCAAAGTCACAGCTCAGCGTCAGTCCCGGAGCGGCCGATGCGCGAAGCTGGTCGCACAACCCTTCCATGAACGGGGCAAGGTCGACCATGTGGACCTCGTTTGCACGCCACAGCCGGTCATGCACCTGCGCAATGGTCATGACCCGGGCGCCGGCATCGTCCAGCACGCGCTGCACGGTCGGATCCGAGACCGTGTGCTTCTGCATGCTCAGCAGTCCCGCGACCATGGCCAGGCTGTTCTTGACCCGATGGCTGATCTCGCGCGTCAGGATCTCCTGATGGGCCAGGGCCTCCTGCAGCCGCGTCTCGCTGGCCCGCAGCGCTTCTTCGACCCGCTGCCGCTCAAGCGCCACGCCGAGGAGGTTGGCAAACCCCTGCAGGAATGCCAGATCCGTTTCGGTGAAGCGTCCCTCATGGGGACTGTCCACCTCCAGCACTCCATAGCGTTCGTCATCGCCCTGGATGAGCACGTTGATGGCGCGCTTGATCCCGTGCTCCTCCAGAATGCTGGGGGTGCGAAATCGGGTTTCTTCGGCCAGGTGGTCGGAGATGACCGGCTCTCCGGTCTGGAAGGCGTAGCCGGTCGGGCTGTCCATGTCAGCGCCTGTCCTGGCGTGGCCGACCACGCCGGGCTTCCAGCCGACCCCGGCCTGCACGAGGAACTGCCCTTCTTCAGGAAGGTACATCATCACCTTGCAGAAGCTGCTGTTCAGGCCAAGCGCACAGATCCTGGTGGCCTCCTGAAGCAGCGCCGTGACGTCCCGAGCCCTCAGCGCGTACCGCCCGTATTCGGCAGTGAGCTGTTGCTGGCGGAGGCGATAGGCCAGTTCCTCGGCGGAACCGCCGCCCTGTTCAGGCGCAACAGCCGGGGCGGCCATGTGATCGTCGTCCATCGCTTGTCTTCTCCCGGTTCCAGGCTGATCCGTCGTACGGTTGAGCAAGGCGTATAAAGGACACGGACGTCAAGGCGCGGCATTGGGTTGCGAAGATCATCCACCCGTATGTGGTACCGACACAAGACGCTGACAGAGGCAAAGGCCTCCGTTCCGTTGCTTCTCGATGTCTGCTGTCGCGCCTGTAGACCTTCGTCCCGTGGTCACCGAGGGCAGCCGTGCTCGCGACACGAATGAGCGAAAGATCCCGTAGCGGCCCCACCGACCACTGTTTTGCCTCACCCTGCCAAGCCTAGAAACAGCGCCAGAGAACGGCTGACGCCAATCATGGCAAGATCATCGAGATGACCGAAGGAAGCCCCAACTTTCTCGGCCTTCACTGTCATCGGCTTGTCCAGCATGATCTGCGACGGCGTGCGGAGCCCGTTGTCTGGCGATGGCTCGACCGTCGGGCGGAGGAGCGGCGCGTCGACGAGAGTTGAGGTAAGTGGCAGGATCACCACCGATCCGAGATCATCGAATTGATTCGCTTGGATGATCAGCGCCGGGCGCGGTTTTCCGTAATCACCTTGGAGGGCAACCGTCACAAGATCACCACGCCTCACTGCCAATCATCCAGATCATTCAAGGCCGCATCCATGAAGTCCGAGAGATCGGTATTGCCGGAATCCGAGGCGGCAATCAACGCGGCCTGCCGGCGGCATTCTGCAGCAAAGCCTGGCCGGCGAGTATCAGGCACCCAGATTTGGACAGGGCGCAGGCCTGCAGCGCGCAAGGCCTCCCGGCGCTTCTGGACACGTTTTGAAACAAGGCTTGGCATAGCTGACCTCCTTGTCGTTACATGTAACAAAGGAGCGGCTCGATTTCAATCCCAGTGGAACGGCCGCTTCATCCTGCAGAGTGACCGTCGGGAACGCGAAGGATGACAGCCTAAGAAGGCCTTAGCTGCCCTTCGACCCTTCTTGACCCTCCAAGGGCGTCGGCATATCTGCGGCATCGTCCGACAGGAGGTTGATGCACGGAGGCTGTGATTGAACTGCATGTGGCGGCATCGTCCAGCACACGGAGTGACGGCCCCTTTCTGCATGATTTTCATAAGCGTTCTTATAAAGAACCGAAATGTTGTGATCAGCCCGTTCGATACAGCGATGAATATTGAAAAGCTATCAGACCTCTGGTTTGAAGTATCTTTGAAGGCGCATCCATTCATCGGCGCGTTCAGGCTTCTGAAACAGCGCCAATTGATCAAAAAGAATATCTTCCAAGAGCAGAAACGTGGATTGCCAATCATTCGGGCGAGGCTATCGACTTCATCAGCCTGTTGAGCAGCTTTATCGGCGGGATATTCATTGCCCCCACGCACCAAGGCTAGGATGCCGGCTGAACACTGATTGCGCATGCTCTGGCACTGAAGGGTGAGCTTTCGCTCGAGGTTTATACCAACAATGAACAGGCTGTCCGCTTCTATGCATCGCTCGGCTTCGAGGAATCTTCGCGGCGCGATGTGGATGCTTCCGGCTATCGTCACCAGAACGCAGCCCTGCACCTGAAAGGCTCAGCTACAGACCGGGCGAGGCCTGTCTCGCCCAGTCACTCAAGCGGATCCAATTGCCGGTACGAGCGGCCGCTTGATCCACAATGCACCTGCCAGAACCGCAAACAGTGACAGCGAAAGGAGTCGTTAGCCGCCGGTCATCACTGCTTCCATTGGCTGCCATTCTCGTAGCGGCCTTCGGCCTGGTGAATTGAACTCAAACCAGCAACCGCTACCTCCGGTCCCTTGGTCAAGCGCCTGTCAATCCTGAAGCTCGACAAGGCGCAGTGTGATAGGGTGCCGAGACCGCGGTGCCTGACGAACAGAATATTACCCTCTTGCCAACCCGCCATACAACCTTTGACCTCTGCGATGTTGCGCATCTTCCGCCGTCTCCCACTCTCGCGCTTCTGGCGGATTCGGCGAAGAACTGGTCGTCAACCAACTCGGATTTGTCAGGAGGCAAGAAACTTGTCGCGTTGCGGTCGTTCTGACAAGTTCGGGAAGACGCGGGACCTCATCCTGTCGAAGCGGCGAAACAAGCCTGCCATCCTCAAGTCTCTTGCGCAGTGGCGATGAACGGTCTGCCCGGAAATATCTTGATTGACAAGAGCATGGCCAGCGCTGAGGGCGTTGAGGACATCAACTGGATGTTGAAGCGCTCCGAATCCCCGGTCCGATCGAGAAGGTGCGGATAAACTATTACGAAAACTTAGGTCGCGCAGGACCGCGGCTTCATCAAGCGCCGGGTGAAGCCGATGCTCGGCCTCAAAGCTCCGCTTCAGCGGCGTCAACCTCGGGCGGCATCGAGCGCGTGAGCACGATCCGCAGGGGTCGGGTCAGGCCAAGCTGCGGCCGTTTCAGAAAATCTGTCAGCTCGCCGCGTGAAGCCGATGAAGTCGCCGACTGCCTGTGTCATGCTGCGGTTTGCGATAGAGCCTTCGTGATTGCTGACCGCATGAAGCGGCGTTCGCTCAGGAGGGCGCCATCA
>NZ_JBKGUN010000165.1:0-5599 GCF_046462195.1 Paracoccus sp. (in: a-proteobacteria)
AGGCCGCCAAGCGCGACCACCGCAAGCTGGGCCGCGAGATGGACCTGTTCCACATGCAGGAAGAGGCACCCGGTCAGATCTTCTGGCACCCGAACGGCTGGAACATCTATACCACGCTGCAGGACTACATGCGCCGCAAGCAGCGCGCAGACGGCTATGTCGAGGTGAACACGCCCCAGGTCGTCAGCCGCAAGCTGTGGGAGGCTTCGGGCCACTGGGAAAACTATCAGGAAAACATGTTCATCGTCGAAGTCGATGAGGAGCACGCCAAGACCAAGACGATCAACGCGCTGAAGCCGATGAACTGCCCCTGCCATGTGCAGGTGTTCAACCATGGCCTGAAATCCTATCGCGACCTGCCGCTGCGCATGGCCGAGTTCGGGTCCTGCAACCGCTACGAGCCTTCGGGGGCGCTGCACGGCATCATGCGGGTGCGCGGTTTCACGCAGGACGATGCGCATATCTTCTGCACCGAGGACCAGATCGAGGCGGAAACCAAGAAGTTCATCGACTTCCTGGCGGGTATCTATGCCGACCTGGGCTTCGACGGCTGGCGCATCAAGCTGTCCACGCGTCCGGAAAAACGCATCGGTTCGGACGAAAGCTGGGACCGGGTAGAGGCTGCCCTTGGCAATGCCTGCAAGGCGGCAGGCCATGATTTCACGATCTTCCCGGGCGAAGGTGCTTTCTATGGGCCCAAGCTGGAATTCGTGCTGACCGACGCCATCGGCCGCGACTGGCAATGCGGCACGCTGCAGGTCGACCCCAACCTGCCCGAGCGTCTGGACGCCGAATATGTCGGCGCCGACGGGCACAAGCACCGGCCGATCATGCTGCACCGCGCCGTGCTGGGCAGCTTCGAGCGCTTCATCGGCATCCTGATCGAGAACAGCGCCGGCAAGCTGCCTTTCTGGCTGGCCCCCCGCCAGGTCGTCGTGGCCTCGATCGTTTCCGATGCCGACGCCTATGTGGCTGAAGTCGTGGAGGCCCTGCGCAAGGTGGGCATCAGGGCCGAGGCAGACACGCGCAACGAGAAGATCAACTACAAGGTCCGGGAACATTCCGTGGCCAAGGTTCCCGCGATCCTTGCCATCGGGATGAAAGAGGTCGAAGATCGGACTGTCTCCCTGCGCCGTCTGGACAGTCAGGGCAGCCGCACGCTGCCCTTGTCCGAGGTGGTTGACCTGCTGAAAGCCGAAGCCACACCCCCGGACTTGCGCTGAAACGTGCCGGTGTCATCTGATCGTCGCGCGAAGGCCGCAGCCTTCGCGCAGTTCCTGCTTGCGTTTTAGAACGATTCGGTCATCCTCTCACTTGCGTGAGCAAGGACTTTCTACCGCTCCCTTTGACGGGCAGCCGGAAGACCGAAAGCGGGCTGCACGGCCTGGCGCAATCCTGCGCCGGGATGACTTGAAGGAGAGAACGGTTATGGCGACCGGAACGGTTAAATGGTTCAACGCTACCAAAGGTTTTGGCTTCATCGCACCTGATGATGGCGGCAAGGACGTGTTCGTGCATATTTCGGCCGTGGAACGTGCCGGATTGACGGGCCTGCAGGACAACCAGAAAATTGCGTTCGAGCTGCAGTCGGGCCGTGATGGCCGCGCTTCGGCCAGCGATCTCAAACTGCTCTGATCCACGCCCGCGCGTGATCCCACGGCCCGTTTGCACGGGCCGTTTTTCTTTGGCACAACGCCTTGTCCGCGAATGGTGCCTTTCATGAACCTTGCCCAGCATGTCCTGTCTGCCGGCCTGTCCTGTCCCGACAAGCTGGCCCTTTCAGTCATCGGCCCCGCCCGTGCCGAGCACTGGTCCTATGCCCGGCTGACGCAGGCCGTTCTTGGCACGGCCACCGGCCTTCTGCAGGCCGGCCTGCGCCCCGGCGACCGGGTTCTGATGCGGCTTGGCAACCGTCCCGCCTTTCCCGTGGCCTATCTGGGCGCCATCGCGGCAGGAATCGTGCCGGTGCCGACCTCGGCCCAGCTGACAGCGCCCGAAGCGACCAGGATTGCGGCCCGGCTGGCGCCCTCGGCGATCATTGCGGAAAAAGGTGTGGCCCTGCCGGATCACCCCGCTCCTGTCATCAGCGAAGCGCTGCTGGCCAGTTTCGCCACGCTGCCCCCCGCAGACTTTGCGCAGGGTGATCCCGAGCGGCTGGCCTATATTGTCTTCACATCGGGCAGTTCAGGCCAGCCAAGGGCGGTCATGCACGCCCATCGCGCGATCCTGGCGCGGCGGATGATGATGGAAGGGTGGTACGGGCTGCGACCGGACGACCGTCTGCTGCACGCGGGCGCGTTCAACTGGACCTTTACCCTGGGCACGGGACTGATGGACCCATGGACGATGGGAGCCACCGCCTTGGTTCCATCCGAAGGAACAGCAATCGAGTTGCTTCCCCTGCTGGCTGCCCGCCATGGCGCCACGATCCTTGCGGGGGCGCCCGGGGTCTTTCGGCGACTGCTGCGGGCCGATTGGCAGTCCATCCCCGACCTGCGTCACGGCCTTGCCGCAGGAGAACGCCTGGACCCGGCCCTTCGTGCCGCGTGGATGGCGCGCACCGGCACCGATCTGCATGAAGCGATGGGAGCTTCGGAAGTATCGACCTTTCTGTCCGGCAGCCCGGGGCGACCGGCGCCTGCCGGCACCGCAGGCTTTCCGCAGCCCGGCCGCCATGTGGCCATCCTGGACGAGGATGGCCACCCCCTGCCTCCGGGCCAGCCCGGCGCGCTGGCCGTGCGGCGCGACGATCTGGGGCTTTTCCTGGGCTATCTGGATGAGCCCGGCGCAACGGCGGACTGCTGTCGCGGCGAATGGTTCCTGACGGGCGATCAGGCGCGGGCGGATGCCGGGGGCGCCTTTACCCTTTTGGGCCGTGCCGATGACATCATCAACGCTGGCGGCTTTCGCGTCGCCCCGCCCGAGATCGAGGAACTGCTGGCCAGCCACCCCGAGGCGGGCGATGTCGCCGTGGCCGAATTGCCCGTGGGTCACGGCTCCAGCATCATCGCGGCCTTCTGGACCGGCCCCGCTTCGGCCGATACCTTGCAGGCATTTGCCGAAGCCGGACTGGCCCGCTACAAGCAGCCACGCGCCTGGATCCGGGTGGATGCACTGCCGCGCACGCCGACCGGCAAGATCAACCGCCGCGCCCTGCGCGAGGCGCATCGCAAGGACCTGACATGACCCGCTTGGATATCTTCGCCGATCCCGTCTGCCCTTGGTGCCTGATCGGCAAGGTGGAACTGGACCGCGCGCTGGAAAGCCGCCCGGACCATACCTTCGTGATCACGTGGCACCCGTTCCGCCTGAACCCCCAGATGCCGCCTGAAGGAATGGACCGGGTCGCCTATCTCCGCGCCAAGTTGGGTGACAGGGCCGAGGCCGCCGGACGCGCCCTGGCCGAACGCGCCGCCGCTCTGGGCCTGACCCTGAACCCTTCGCCCAAGGAGCCTGACACGACCGATACGCATCGCCTGATGCACTGGGCCGGACTCGAGGGCGCGCAGACCCGCGTGATGTCAGGCCTGTTGCGCGCCCATTGGCAGGACGCGCAGGATATCGGTAACGCGGCCACACTGACCGCGGTCGCGCAGCGGGCGGGTATGGACGCGGCACTGACCGCACGTCTTCTGGCCAGCGACGCCGACCGCGACGAGGTCGCCAGCCGGGAACAGCATGCCCGCCAGCGCGGCATCACGTCGGTCCCGACCTTTGTCGTGGCCGATGCCCACGCGGTCAGTGGTGCGCAGCCGGCAAGCCTGTGGCAGCAGGTCATCGACGAGATCATGGCAGCATCCCGCTAGCATATCTTGCACAGTCTGCAAGTTTTCGTTATGGAGCGGGTCTGAACCGACAGGTGACCCCCATGACCGACATCGCTTATTCCCAGCCGGCGCAGCAGCGTCGCCTGCCGTTGCCCGAATTCATCGCCATGCTGGCGTTCCTGTTCGCAACGATTGCCTTTTCAATCGACGCGATGCTCCCCGCTCTGCCGGACATCGCCGCCGATCTGACGCCCGAGAACGTGAACCGTGCGCAACTGATCCTGACCAGCTTTGTCGCCGGGATGGGGTTGGGGACGCTGTTTGCGGGCCCGCTATCGGACGCATTGGGGCGCAAGCGCACCATCACCATCGGCTTCGGCATCTATATCCTCGCGACCATCGCGGCCCTTTACGCCCATTCGCTGGAATTCCTGCTGGTCGCCCGCTTTGTTCAGGGATTGGGCGCGGCCGGCCCCCGGATCGTCGGGCTGGCGCTGGTCCGTGACCTTTATGAAGGGCGCGAGATGGCGCGCATCACCAGCTTTGTCATGATGATCTTCATCATGGTTCCGGCCGTCGCGCCGACCCTGGGTGCGGGCATCATCGCCATTTCGAGCTGGCACGGGGTGTTTCTGGCCTTTATCGCCTTTGCCCTCATCGGAGGCTTGTGGCTGAACATCCGCCAGTTCGAGACGCTCCTCCCTGAAAATCGCCGCCCGTTGCGGGTCACCACGCTGCTGGCGGCCGCGCGGGAGGTTTTGGCGGATCGTCAGGTGATGCTGGCGACGGTCATCCTGACGCTGGGTTTCGGCCAGATGTTCGGCCTCCTGTCCTCGGCGCAGCAGCTTTTCGGCGAGACCTATGGCAAGGGCGAGAACTTCCACCTGTGGTTTGCCGCCATGGCATTGCTGTCCGGGTCGGGCACGGTTCTGAATGCGGCCTTCGTGATCCGCTTCGGGATGCGTCGCATCGCGAAATGGGCCTATGTGATGCAGACGATCGTGTCGGCGGTGATCCTGACGCTGCTGCTGACAGGTGTCCTGCCGCAAGGACTGGAATTCTGGGCCTTCTTCTTCTGGGCGACCAGCGTCTTCTTCATGGCGGGGGTCACCTTCGGCAACCTGAACGCTCTGGCCCTGCAGCACATGGGTCATATCGCGGGAATGGCTGCCTCGATCATTGCCGCCATCTCGACGCTCGCCGCGGTGCTGATCGCGGCACCGGTGGGGCAGCTTTACAACGGGACGGCCATTCCGGCGATAACGGCGACGTTGATCTGTTCCGCCCTGGCCTGGGCGCTGATGCGCGGGCTGAAGGAGTGAATGTAGAAAAGGGGCGCGACCTCCGTTGCGCCCCTTTTCATGATCTTTAAGGGTTGTCCCGTTGTTGCAGGGCAGCTTACGCGGCCAGTCCCTGCGGCACCCGTGCCCCCGTCATGTAGGCAACAGCATCCGACATCGAATGCTCCTTGGGATCGATGACGCACAGGCGCTTGCCCAGGCGGTGGATGTGAATGCGGTCTGCCACCTCGAACACATGCGGCATGTTGTGGCTGATCAGCACGATCGGAATGCCCCGTGATCGCACGTCCAGAATCAGGTCCAGCACGCGACGGCTTTCCTTGACGCCCAGCGCGGCCGTGGGCTCATCCAGGATGATGACGCGGCTGCCGAAGGCGGCGGCGCGGGCGACGGCCACCCCCTGCCGCTGACCGCCCGACAGCGTTTCGACGGGCTGGCTGATGTTCTGGATGGTCATCAGGCCCAGTTCGGACAGTTTCTGCCGGGCAAAGGCATCCATGGCCGGCTTGTCCAGCATCCTGAACCATTTCC
>NZ_JBKGUN010000166.1:0-4820 GCF_046462195.1 Paracoccus sp. (in: a-proteobacteria)
GAGCAGGTCTCCCGGTGGAGCCCGAACCATGTCAAACGCTCAGAAACAACAGGCTGGAGCGTAGGAAGAACATTCTGCAGTCTCAAGAAATATGAATTTTATTTGAACAATCTCCGCATCAGCACGTTTGTTTGATCTCAAGGCCAGAAGATTAACCTGATCAGGAGACTACTCATGCTGATGAAGCTTATGGGAAGCGTTGCTGCCAGTGCCGTTCTGGCGACGGCGGGCATTGCGCAGGAGGCGCCTGCAACCACTGCTCCGGCCGGGGAGGTTATTGTGGATCAGGCCGATCCGCAGGTGGATGTCACGGTTCCGGCGCCCGATGTGGATGTGACCCAGTCGCCGCCGGAAGTGACGGTGGAGCAACCCGAACCCACGGTGAACGTGCAGCAGGCCCCGCCGCAGGTGACGGTGGAGCAGTGTGCGCCCACCATCACGGTGACGCAGGCCCCGCCGACCGTGACCGTGGACATCCCGCAGCCCCGCGTGGGCGTGCGCATGGCCGATCCTTCCGTACAGGTGGCACAGGGTGAGCCGCAGGTGATGGTCGACACGCCCGAGCCGGTGGTCCGCTACCAGGCGCCCGAGCCGAGGATCGTGGTCAGCGATGCCGAGGCCGAGGTCAATGTCCGGGAAACCGAGGCAAATGTGGATGTGGCGGCCGCCGAGCAGGCGCGTGTCAACCTGCGCAGCCAAGATCCGGCCGTCAATGTTCAGGAAGGCGGCGAAGCGCAAGTGAATGTGGCACAAGCCCCCGATCCCAATGTGCAGGTTCAGGACGGCGGCGAGGCCGAGGTGAATGTCACTCAAGCCGAGCCTCAAGTGGATGTGACGGGTGCAGGTACAGCCCAAGGTGCCGCCGGCATCGCAGCCCGTGAAGGGTATCAGCCTGCAGCCATGGAAACCCTGACGGCAGAAAATGTCGAAGGTGCCGAGATCTATTCCGCCGATGACCAGAACATCGGGCAGGTCACCGACCTGGTCCTGACGGCTGACGGACAGATCGAGCAGGTCATCGTCGGCGTCGGCGGGTTCCTGGGGATTGGCGAGCGCAATATCGCGCTGCCGATGAATCAGGTCTCCTTCCAGCAGGCCGCCGGAGGAGACAATCTGCGCGGCTACATCTCTGCTGAATCCAGTGCCATCGAAAGCATGCCCGAGTATCAGGGCCAGTAAGAGCGTCCGCGCTTCCTTGCGCCTGCGGTTTCCGAACCGCAGGCGGCTCATGAACCGGCATTCGGCCATTCTTTCATCCGACTGCAGACCACCGCCACGTTTTCCGGTTGGTCCCAGTCCCGAACCAGAACGGAGCCCCCATGGCCAGAAACGATCCGCATGTGACAACGCGCACAACAGACCCCGCCGCTCCTCCTCATCGGGACGGCACTGCAGAAAAAAAGAGCAGCATCGTCCCCATCATCATCGGGATCCTGATCGTGGCCGCTTTGGCCTGGTTCCTGATCTCCATGATGGGCGGGGATGAGGAAACGGTGACCGATACCGAGACCACATCGGAAGTCGTCAGCGATGGTGCCGCAACAGAGCCCACGGCGACGGCACCCGTTGCCGATCCTGCACCGGCGACCCCGGCGGTTGAGCCGGAACCTGCGGCGCCAGCCAGCGACAATGCTGCCGCCCCTGCCGTCGAACCGCCGGCCACCGAAGACACTGCAGCCGCGCCCGGTGCTGAACCAGAGACGAATGTGGAAACGATCACCGTCGATATCGCGGATCCGAACGAGGCCCCTGCCGCCGGAACCGATGCCGGCACTGCCCCACAGGCAGAGACCGGAACAACCACTGTTCCTCCGCAAGAACCGGCTGCCGCGCCGGCAAACTGAGGCATGATCTGCTTTACAGCTTCCTGACCACCCTGTCAGGTGCCGTCATGGTTGCAAGGCAATCCCGCGGCAGCACGAAGTGCCTGTCAAAAACAACCAAATGATCAACGGCGCTTCAGAGCACTTGAAGCGCCGTTGCTTCATGAAAGTCCCCTTCTCTTCCTAACGCACCGACACAGATGAAGTCGTAAGCAATGCGCCATCGGGATGATCCTGTAGTGGTCCAGCCTCGGAGAGCTTCCTCTGTGCTTTTACGGATAAACATCAGATGAGCCGCCCTGTCACAGCCCTTGCGCTGATCCTTGTCTTCGCGGGCGCCATACCTGCTCGGGGACATGCACAGGAAACAGTGTTTGAGGCGCCTGCCCTGAATGCAGGATTGGGAGCCGTTCCGGATCGGATCAACCGGGAAACCCCGCGCGCCGCGATGGCCAGCTTTCTCCGGGCGGCCGATGACGAGGACTGGGCGGCTGCTGCGCATGTGCTGGACCTGAGCGAACTGCCCCCGGAGCAGCAGGCAGCCCAAGGCCCGCAACTGGCGCATGATCTTTATGACGTGATCGATCGCAAGGTGGTCCTGGACTGGTCGGTACTGCTCGATCGCCCTGATGCCCTGCACCCCCAAGGCGGCGACACCGACGCGATGGCGGGCGAGACGCGTCGTTCGCTTGTGCTGCGCGATCTTTCCCTTGACCCTGTTCCTGCCGAAATCCGCCTGAACCGCCTCCTGCCTGTCGGACCGGACCAGCCTGTATGGATATTTCCTGTCGAGACCGTTCGGGACGTGCCTGCCCTGCACGATGTTTATGGGCCGTCACGGTTCGAAGCCGCACTGCCTGAATGGATGCGGGAAAAGACTGCTGGCGAACTGATGCGGTGGGAATGGATCGGCCTGCCGGTCCTGACCCTCGTAGCCATCCTGCTGGGCTGGATTGTTCACCGGACCCTTGCCATCGCGGGCCGATACGCGCGCGGCCGGATCTCCAAAGGTATCCTCGGCGCCGCATCCAAACCGCTGATCATCGCCAGCGTGACCACCTTGATCTGGTGGGTGACCAGCAACGTGTTTGTCTTTTCCGGTCGGATCGATGTCTTCCTCGCGCCCGCCATTGCCACAGGCTTTGTCACGGCGCTGCTGCTGTTCATCGTCAGCAGCATCGAGGCACTGTTGAACGGGTTTGTTGCGCCGGGTGAGGACGTTGACCTGACGCTTGCGAAACAGGCGGAAGCTCGTGCTCTGGCCACGCGTCTCAACGCGGCACGCCGGGTGCTCGTGGTGCTGGTCTTCCTGATCGGTGCCGGGGTGGTTCTGTCGTCGGCCGATCTTGCAGGCAATCTGGGGCTCTCGCTTCTGACCTCGGCAGGGGCGATGACGATCGTTCTCGGCTATGCTGCGCGCAACGTCCTCAGCAACATCATGGCATCGTTGCAGATCGCGCTGAACCAGTCGGCCCGGGTCGGTGACCGCGTCGTATACAAGGGGGAACTCTGCCACGTCGAACGCATCAACATGACCTTTGTCCAGCTGCGCAACTGGGACAGCACCCGTCTGATCGTGCCCGTCGAAGAGTTCGCCTCGGAAACCTTCTCGAACTGGACGCTTCAGGATCCGGCAATGCTGCGCGTTCTCAGACTGAAGCTGGACCCGCGGGCCGATGTCGATGCCCTTCGTTCTGCATTCAGGGAGGTTCTCGATCATGTCGCAACGCTGGAGATCGGAGATAACCTGAGTGATTTGGGCGGTGCGAGCGTCAATGTGGCTGATCAGGACATCTTCGGCATCGAGGTGTGGTTCAGCGTGCCCTGCACCGATCCGAACACGTCTTGGGAGGTGGCCTGCGTTGTTCGAGAACACTTGCTTTCTGGTGCGGCGAAGCTGGAACGAGACACCGGCAAAGCCATTTTCGCGCCGGTGCTTGCCGCGGGTGCAAAGTTGAATGGAGCATGAGCAAGCCCGTGGCGTGTTGACAGCATCGCGGCTGGGGTCTTCCTCTCTCCCTGCTTCATCGACCACTGAAAAATGCCCCGACAGGCTGACGACCGACCTGTCCCGGGAAGAAGCTTGGTGACGCTGCGCCAGCGGCTCACGAGGACACTCACGATTGAGCAACTAACTTTTCCAGCAAAAATGCGTTGATATTTCTCAGGTCCTGCACCTCGAACCAAATCAAGGATCTGCCCGGTTTTCAAGGCTTCAGTCGCGCCGATCAACGATTCATTCCCGCGTTCAAGGATCCGCTCCAGAACGTAGCTCTCAACATCCAGATGCTCTGCCACAAAGTCGCACCTGACGCCAAGGATCGCGTGGCGGACGTCAGGGTCTGTGCGGTATCGGCAAGAATCTCGAGAGCAAAATCATTCTCAATGTCAAAGCCCAAGGAGCAGTTACTTAGGTTAAGCACTTCATCTTGAGGAGCCGTTCATGAACAACCATGACTTCGACATCACACGATTTGCTCTTCTCTTGGCGAGAACATGCGTTTGAAGGAAGCAGTGGGCGTGCCGGTCCGCCTTCCTCACCTCCCGGGGGAGATCAGCACCTGGCCGGCATGAAGGACAGCAAGGTCATTGTCGCCATCAACAAGGACGAGGAGGCCCCCATCTTCCAAGTGGCCGACTATGGCCTCGTGGGCGACCTGTTTTAACCCTTGTGCCGGAACTGACCGAAAAGCTGTAGGGCGGCTCATTCCCCCTGAAGAAGCCAAAACCGCCTCCGTCCCTTGGGGGCGGTTTTGGATTGCAGCAGCGCAAGCTGTACCTTGGTTCGGGATGCCTACAAGCCTATCTGCAAAAATACCTGCTTCGGCGCAGAACAGGATATCCGGCAAGCACTCTACGGGTCACACATGCATCCTTGAGCAAGTTGCACAGCGCCTCACGCCCTTGGCGGTCAGGATGCGGAGGATCGGGTTCACGATCGTGGTCTTGCCCACGCCGGGGCCGCCGGTGATGACGGTGACCTTGGAGCGCAGCGCC
>NZ_JBKGUN010000167.1:0-2816 GCF_046462195.1 Paracoccus sp. (in: a-proteobacteria)
CCTTCCGGGGTCACGATCAGCGGGTTGATCTCCAGCATCTCCATGTCCTTCTCGATGAACATGCGATACAGGTTCTTGACCAGCGCGACGCACTGCTTGACCTGGTTGCCTTCCAGCCCCAGCGCAAAGGCCACGCGGCGGCCGTGGAAGTCCGACAGGCCCGAAGCCGGATCGACGGAAAAGCTGACGATCTTCTCGGGCGTGTGGGCCGCGACTTCCTCGATGTCCATGCCACCCTCGGTCGAGGCGACAAAGCTGACGCGCGAGGTCTGGCGATCGACCAGCAGCGCCAGGTACAGCTCGCGGGCAATGTCGCTGCCGTCTTCGATGTAGATGCGGTTGACCTGCTTGCCCGCCGGGCCGGTCTGATGCGTGACCAGCGTGCGGCCCAGCATCTGGCGGGTCAGTTCCTCGGCCTCTTCGACCGACTTGGCGAGGCGGACGCCGCCCTTTTCACCGGCTTCTGCTTCCTTGAAATGGCCCTTGCCGCGACCGCCGGCATGGATCTGGGCCTTCACGACCCAGAGCGGGCCGTCCATTTCGCTGGCGCAGGTCTTTGCCTCGTCGGCCTTCATCACGATGCGGCCGTCGCTGACGGGCGCGCCATACTGGCGCAGCAGCGCCTTGGCCTGGTATTCGTGGATGTTCATCTCGACCCCCTCGTTCGGTTCGACAGATTTGCGGTCTTGTTACACGAGGCGACAAGGGCTTGAAACGAATTCCCGATAAAATGCCGAAAACCCGCGGGAAGCCGCTTATTGTGATCACAGTCAGATTTACTGTGATCACATTCCCGGCGCGTCCTTGGCACAAGCTTCTCGATTCGGCGGCGAAGCTCTTTAGCCGTCAGTTCAGCAGCATCATGTAAAGGACTAATCGGTCCCCAAAGAGGTTCAGGAACCGGTCCCAGTTGTCGCGGCCGGCGGTCAGGCCGGGACGACCATAGGGCAGGGCGGCGCTGCCCTGTGCCCAGTCGACCGGGTCCAGCGGCGACGGCTGATCCAGCCACATCTGCAGGTCGATGCCGTATCCCGGTGCAAAGCGCCAGAACGGGATCAGCATGCGCCCTGCCAGCGCCTCGTCCACCTCGTAAAGAATGTCCAGCCACAGGCTGCCCGTTCCCGGCGCCAGTTCGAAACCCAGTGCCGCCTGTTGCCGGTCATTCGGAATCCACTCGCGATCGTTGTCCTCTTCCTGCGCAACCACTTGCCAGAAGTTGCGGTTGGCGGCGACCATGGCGCGCAGGTGATCCCCCGCCGCACGCGTCAGGTCAGGGTCCGGCTGCTGGCGCAGTGTTTGCAGAAGAACGGCGATCCGGTCGACCATCGGTCCAAGGGCACGGGCCTGCATGTCGAGGCTGGGCGCGCGCGCCTTCTGTCCCGGCGGTTCCGCAAACTGCGCCGCAAGAGCCCGGTCCAGCGCAAGCTTCTGCGCCAGCGCGGGTTCGGGGTCGAATGCGAGGATCAGCGTCGCCATTCCTTCGATCAGGTGGGTATAGGCGCGCAGCCAATGCATGTCGGCCGCATCGAAGCGCAACTGCGTCGCGCCCTGCGGCAAGGGCAGTGCCGCAAGCTGCGCCAGCCCCTCTTGAGGGCTGCGGCGCTTGTCGGCATCGACATCCAGCCACAGGTCGGCCAGATCCAGAACCAGCGCCCCGTCCCCGGCGGGCAAGGCCTGCCGCGTCTCCTCCATCGCCAAGGACAGATCCTGCATCATCCTGTTGATGTCGTCTGCCCGCATGGCCCGCGGTTCGGGATTGGACGGCAGGGCGGCGCCCAGCACGGGCAGGGGCAGCAGGGGCTCGGTCGCGCCCATTTGCCAGCGTGCCTGATAGGCCGCTTCGATGCCGCCAAGAAAGCGGACGGCGGAAAGGGCCATGTCACGATCAGGGGACGCGGCTCGGGCCTCCAGTTGCGCAGCGGCTGCCGAAAGACCTTCCGCAGCGATCAGCCGCGACGTGGTGGTGTCATCGGCAAGCGCCGGCGCCGCGGACAAGAGCAGCAGGGCGATCAGGCGGCTCATGGGCGGCCCCTTCAATGAGCAACGGCGCGCCGATGATGGCGCGCCGTTTCCCAAGTCTCAAGCCTTGATCAGGCGAGAGTGCCGTCAATGCTCTTGCAAGCCTCGACCAGACCCTTCACGGCATCGATGGACTTGTCGAACATCGCCTGTTCGTCGCGGTCCAGGGTGATGTCGATGATCTTCTCGACGCCGTTCGCGCCGATCACGGTCGGCACGCCCACATACATGCCCTTGAGGCCATAGGCGCCGTCCACATGTGCCGCGCAGGGCAGCACGCGCTTCTGGTCCTTGAGATAGGCTTCGGCCATCTCGATGGCGCTGGTGGCGGGGGCGTAAAAGGCCGAGCCGGTCTTGAGCAGGCCCACGATCTCGGCGCCGCCGTCGCGGGTGCGCTGCACGATCGCGTCCAGCTTGTCCTGAGTGGTCCAGCCCATCTTGACCAGGTCGGGCAGCGGAATGCCTGCCACGGTCGAATAACGGGTCAGCGGCACCATCGTGTCGCCATGCCCGCCCAGAACAAAGGCCGTCACGTCGCGCATCGAGACGTTGAATTCCAACGACAGGAAGTGGCGGAAACGGGCCGAATCCAGCACGCCGGCCATGCCGCAGACCTTGTTGTGGGGCAGGCCGCTGAATTCGCGCAGCGCCCAGACCATCGCGTCCAGCGGGTTGGTGATGCAGATCACGAATGCATCGGGCGCGTGCTTGGCGATGCCTTCGCCCACGGACTTCATGACCTTGAGGTTGATGCCCAGCAGGTCGTCGCGGCTCATGCCCGGCTTGCGCGGCACGCC
>NZ_JBKGUN010000168.1:0-6082 GCF_046462195.1 Paracoccus sp. (in: a-proteobacteria)
ACGGTGGCGATCAAGCACCTCGTAGCGCAGGATGCCAGCATTGTTGATCAGAATATTCAATTCGGGATGGGCGGCGATGATGGCCTGCGCAGATTGATCGGTTCCGGACGCATCGGATAGGTCCATCTGCATGGTGGCCATTCCCGGCCGTCCGGCTGCGGCCTGTTCCAGAACGTCCAAACGACGACCCGCTAGGATGATCCTGTTGCCCAGCGCATGCAGCCGATCCGCCAGCGCCAGCCCTATCCCCGAGCCGCCTCCGGTGATCAGGATCGTATTGCCATTCGGTTTCACGGGATTTCTCCTTGGTCAGGGATGATCCTGATGTATGGCCTCTGACAGGCGGCACAAGAGGCCACCCGAGATGGGTGCCGGATCGGAGGGAGGACAAACCGAGCGAGCTGTCCGAAAAGCCATGGGGGTTTGCGGCACGACAAGCCTCATGTGAAAGTGCGGGCGTGGCTCTCGGGCGGCGCTGGATCAAAGGGTCCTAATGGGAGACGCCAGCCGGATGAGGCAACCCCTGACAGGGGGTGACCTTGTCTCGTGGCGTCCGTTCACGGCCAGCCGTGCTCTGCTGTTGTGGCAATTCAGGCTGCTTTGGCTTCTGCGCCGTGCGGAACTGGAATGCAAGGACCCGCCGGGGCTGATGGGACGGGTCCACCGCGTCAGGCAAGTATTGCCGGTGGGCCCGACCCTTCATTCGCGGGCTTGGCGATGGGCCTGTTTCCACTCATAGTGGATCCATGTTTTGCCGGAGGAGGAACAGGTGCAAGATTTTCGACCCATGACCCGATCGGCTTTGTCTGCCCTGAGCTTGGGCCTTGCCATGATGCTGACCCCTGCCACCTCATCGGCGCAAGCGTTGGTGCACGAACAAACGCTGCCTCTCTGGCCCGCGCGGCCTGCCTCGTCCCCGGTGGATCTGGAGCCTCGGATCGTCGAACGGTCGGAAAGCCTGTTTCGCGCGGACCGTGCCCTCATGGGAATTGCCGAATCATCGCTGACGGTGTTTTTGCCGGACCGGCCGAACGGCACGTCGATGATCGTGGCGCCGGGCGGGTCATATCGTCGCGTCGTGCTGGACAAGGAGGGCGTCGAGATCGCGGCCGCACTGGCCGAGCAGGGCATCACCAGCTTTCTTCTGGCTTATCGGCTGCCGGGCGAAGGGCACGAGGGTGCATCCGACGTACCTCTGGCGGATGGCCAGCGGGCAGTGAGGATCGTGCGCGAACATGCGGGCGAATGGGGGCTGGACCCCCATCGGATCGGGTTCCTCGGATTCTCGGCGGCCGGACATCTGGGCGCGTCACTGGTCGCCAGACATGACCGCCAGGTTTATGATCCTGTCGATGCGGCCGATGAAGCTTCGGCCAGGCCCGATTTCGCGGCACTTGTCTATCCAGTGGTGACAATGATGGACGGCCCGGTTCACGAAGGCTCCCGCGAGGCGCTGCTGGGCGAGACTCCGTCCGAGGAGGCCAAGGCTGCCTATTCCCCCGAGCGTCACGTGACTGCCAATGCCCCCGAGACGTTCATCGTTCTGGCAGATGACGATGACGCAGTCCCTTCAGAGAATGCCATCCGCATGTATCAGTCCCTGCATGAGGCGGGCGTCAAGGCCGAACTGCACATCTTTCGCGATGGGGGCCACGGCTTCGGGATTCGCGGCGCGAAGGGACTGCCGGTTCAGGAGTGGCCTGTGCTGCTGACGAACTGGATGGACCGGATCGGCATGACCGGCGCCAGGAACCAACCCTGAGGCCGCTGCCTGCCTTGACGGTACGGGCAGGTCAGCCAAGTGTCAGGCAGGGGAGGAATACATTGTACTTCGAGGTGCCCTTCTTGACGTCAAAAATTAGGGGAGGCAAATCCTCTGGTGGGCGGATTTGAGATTGCTGCCAGTGGTTTGATGATCGGCAAGGCGTCTGCAAGGCAGGTTCTCGCTGGCTATGACTGAGACCTGACGCCACTATAGCCAGGCATGCTCAATCTGACGGGCGTCACGGTGCGACGAGAGGCCGGTATCCACTGGTGAAGTCGTGCAGGGTTCGATGGCAAGTCCACGTTCAGGGGATATGGCTGACGATCCGGCCAACCAGATCACGCATGCCATTCTTTCATTGGGCTGCCCCACCAAGAACGACGTCATCAGCCCTCTGCCGCAGACTCGCAGCCCATGTGCATGAGGCTGGTTGCAAAATATCAGGCACAGCCGCCAAAGGCGCAACGGTCTGCTAGGCTTCCAACCCGGAGATCGACCTGAGCATCTTGCTCCATGTGCTGCGGCGGGACATGCACATGGAAGACAGCATTCCCGCGGATGTGGCCAATGTTGCAGAAGACAAACTGCCTGCGGCTGCAAGTCTCAGCCTTCGGTCTGGGCCTCACGCTTTCGGACACCCTGCCGCCACAGGACTCAACTATCCTGCACGCCAAGAGAGACCGATGCGGTTTGCCAAGGGGCCACCATGACTCTGACTTGGGCCGATCAGGATCCGACCTTTTGCCAGCGGCTGTGAGGCTGAGCTTCGGCTATCTTTTGTGGCGGAGCATGCTATCCAAGCGCGACTGCTACAGGACAGTATTGTGCATCGCAGCAGTACCGCGCCCTGAAACCGCTGCTGATCCTGCTCCTTTTGCGGCAAGGGCCCAACTTGGTAAGTTTCATGGAGGATGGCCCGTGGCGGGGCGGGTCATGAGGCGATCAAGATAGGAACAGCAAGCCCGGGGCAGAGTGGTCTATCTGTTGTGCATCCAAATGCCATTCCTGCAGACGTCGAGGTCTGGCCAAAGCGGATCCTGACGGCACAATCTCGCCGACCTCTCAGGCGAAGGTGAGATAACCAACTTTCGAACTAGGTGAAGGGTTCCGGAAAAAGTACAGAACCAATCAGATTCATATCTTGTTAACATTTTGTACATACATATGTGCAGAAGATATACCGAAATTTGCAAAGGCAGGAATGAAATGGCGATCGTTTCCCAAGCAAATCCTGCGCTCGATCTGTACAAGGGCGGGCAGCAGTACGGCGCGGACAGCTGGCTGATATCAGATTGGGCAGCTGGACAATCCGGCGTGATGCAGTGGTCGCCTGACAACGTCCGGGTGGCTGCGGACGGCGACATCGAGCTGGTGCTGGGACGTGCTTCGCACGGTTCGGGACGCCCTTTTCAGGGGGGCGAGATCCAGTCTGCGGAAGTGGCCACCACAGGCACATGGAGCTGGACGGCGCAGGCGCCCGAGATGGTTCCGGGCGCCGTTTTCGGCATGTTCACCTACAGCGCGGACTGGAAGAGCCAGCCCTGGGTCGAGTTTGATTTCGAATTTGTCGGAGGCGATACCACAAAGGTCCAGCTGAACATCCACATGATCGACAAGTCAGGCCAGCATGTCACGCTGGATCACGGCGGTCGCAAAAGCAACATCGTCGACCTTGGCTTTGATGCATCAAAGGCTGCACATACCTATGAAGTCACGGTGACCGACAAGAAGGCAACCTTCTATGTTGATGGCAAGGTTGTCGGCGAATTCTCCGGTGCCGACATGCCCGGCGGGGTTTGGAACATCGGCCCGATGAACAGCTATGTCGATCTGTGGGCCGTGGCCCCGGCGCAGCACGAATGGGCAGGCGTATGGACCGATCCCGGCAGGCCGCTGGTCGCAACCATTTCGGCGGGCGAGGTTCGGGGCGGCGAATATGGAAGCAGCTATGTTGGTGGGGCCGTGCCCGAGGTCACCGCGCCTCATGCGCCGGTGGTGGCGGCTCCCGAACCCCCGGTCGAGCCCGCTGCTCCGCCGGCTGGCAGTATCGTGGGCAGTGCCAGGAACGATGTGCTGAACGGGAGCAACGGGAACGACACCATCTATGGCCTTGCCGGCAATGACACGATCGATGGCCGGGGAGGCAGCGACGAGATGCATGGCGGAACGGGTGACGATGTCTATTACGTCGACCGGGCATCCGACCGAACCGTCGAAAGGGCCGGCGGAGGCTATGACACCACCCACACGACCGTCGACTGGACCTTGGCCGACAACGTCGAGGCAATGTTCCTGCGCAGTGCTGCCAGTATCAAAGGGACCGGCAACGCCAGCGACAACTACATTTCCGGGAACAGCGGATCGAATATCATCAAGGGCTTGGCAGGAAACGACGTGCTGGAGGGGAATGGCGGAAACGACACGCTTTATGGGGACAGTGGTGCAGACCGGCTGACAGGCGGGTCCGGAACCGATGTCCTGTTCGGGGGCGACGACCTGTCCTGCGACACCTTTGTCTTCGGATCCACGTCCGAAAGCCGCGTGGGAAGGGGTCATGACGTCGTGCACGACTTCGTTTCGGGAATCGACCGCCTAGACCTGTCTGGGATCGACGCAAACACATGGGCTTCCGGCAACCAAGATTTTGCATATGCGGGAACGAAAGCAGCCGCCCATTCCGTATGGGCGGTCAAGGCGGGCGCGGACCTCTTGGTCCAAGGGGATGTGAACGGCGATGGCCGGGCCGATTTTGAAATCCTCCTGACGGACATCCGCACCCTCACGGGGAGCGACTTCATCTTGTGAAGCTGTCGGGCGCGGCTGGTGATCGACAAGCCGCGCCTTTCATCGGACCCGCACCAAGACAATCGTCGCGGGTCGTCCGACCAGTCAAATCCCGCGAACTGTTGGCCAAAGATCTTTTTCCCACCCGCAAGATGGCCTGCTCCTGCAATCCGACTGCAACCGCCGCCGATGACAGGGAAGGGGGCCAAGATGGGCATTGATGATGTGACCGCCCCCCGACGGCATCTGATGTGCCAAGGTGGGTCTGCAACGATCCACGGAGGGGAGCGGTCATGTCGAAGATTATCACGGTCGGGCTCGACCTGGCGAAGAATGTGTTCCAAGTGCATGGAGCCGACGGCGCAGGGCGGTCCGTCCTGCGCAAGAAGATACGGCGGGCTCAGGTGCTGGAGTTTTTCAGCCAGCTGCCATCATGCGTCGTGGCAATGGAGGCCTGTGGTGGTGCGCATTTTTGGGGTCGCGAGATCGGCAAGCTGGGCCATGACGTGCGGCTGATCCCGCCTGCCTATGTGAAGCCCTTCGTGAAGCGCCAGAAGAATGATGCCGCCGATGCCGAAGCGATCTGTGAGGCAGCACTGCGCCCGACGATGCGCTTTGTTGCGGTGAAGAGCGAAGAGGTCCAAGGCGCGGCAATGCTTTTTCGCGTGCGAGAGCTGCTGATCCGACAGCGGACACAAGCGATCAATGCGTTGCGCGGTCATCTGACCGAGTTCGGGCAGATCGTTCCGCAAGGGGCATCCAACGCATCAAAGCTGGTCGCCCTCGTCGTGGATCCGAAAAGTGGCCTGCCTGCCGATGCCATTCCCACGCTGAAGGCTTTGATCACGGCTCTTGCACATCTGGAGGCGGAGATCAGCAAGCTTGATGCGGAGATTGCCCATCGCGCCAAGGAGAATGACGTCGCCCGCCGTCTGATGACGGTGCCCGGCATCGGGCCGCTGATCGCCACGGCCATCGCTGTCCTGGCTCCGCCACCCGAGACCTTCCGCAAGGCACGCGACTTTGCCGCCTGGCTGGGTCTTGTGCCTCGGCAGCATTCAACCGGCGGCAAGCAACGTCTCGGCGCGACAACAAAGATGGGCGAACGATCCCTGCGACGCCTGCTGATCATTGGCGCCAACAGCGTGGTGATCAAACGTAACGTCCACAAGGAGGCGCAGCCCGGAACATGGCTGGGCGGCCTGCTGTTGCGCAAGCCACCAATGCTGGTGCGGGTGGCGTTGGCCAACAAGATGGCGCGGATCGTATGGGCCCTGATGGCTCGAGGTGGCATCTACCAGTCTCCGGTCGCAGCGGCGTAAGCCGCCGCAGATCGCGAGGACGTCGCAGCACAAGAGGGCAAGGAGCAGTTTGGCGCAACGGTCGTGAGACGGGATCAGAGGAACCAGCCTGCAACAAAGTGCCACCGAGCACGCGGCGTTGATTTGGGACCTGATCCGCGAACACCATACGGGCCCTGCGGCATGTGGAACGCCGCATCATGAGGCCGGACACATGTCAGCACCCGATGAT
>NZ_JBKGUN010000169.1:0-2923 GCF_046462195.1 Paracoccus sp. (in: a-proteobacteria)
CCGATGTGGCGGCCACCCTGCGCGGACTTTATGGTGCCGAGGTGTCAGGGCAGATGACGTTGCGCCCCACCTGGTGGCTTTCGGGACTGGCCATCGCACTGGTCGGAACGGCTGTCGCTGCCAGCGGCGCGCTGTGGTCGCTGGCGCGGATGCCCTTGCTGTCCGGAGCGCATCCGCGCGCCTTCAGCATGTCGCATCGCCATCGGGGGAAGTCGCTGCTGGCGATGGGTCTGCTTCTTGGAGCTGCCACCTTGGGGATCTGGGGGAAAGGACTGCTGGCAGGGTTTGTCATGCTGGGCGCCCTGCTGATTGGGGGGGCGCTGGCCTTGCCGCCGATGCTGACGCTGCTGTTGGCCTGGGCCGAGAGGCGTGCGCGGGGGCCGGTGACGCAATGGTTCTGGGCCGATACGCGTCAACAGGTGCCGGGCCTATCGCTGGCGCTGATGGCCCTGATGCTGGCAATGGCCGCAAATGTGGGCGTTTCAACGATGGTGTCGTCGTTCCGGCTGACATTCGTGGGGTTTCTGGACCAACGCCTTGCGTCGGAACTGTATGTCAGGGTCGAGAACCCTGCCCAAGCCGCCGCCATCGCCGCAGTCGCAACCGGCCATACCGATGCAATCCTGCCGCTGCTCAGCACCGATCAGCAGATTGCCGGAATGCCAGCCGAGATCCTGGGCGTTCGCGATCATGCGACCTATCGCGACAACTGGCAGTTCCTGCGCGCATCGCCGGATGTCTGGGACCGTCTGACACAGGGCGAGGGAGTCCTGGTCAACGAACAGATTTATCGCCGGGCCGGTTTGGATCTGGGGGCCGACATTGCCCTCGGTCAGGACGTCACCCTTCCGGTCTTGGGCATCTATGGCGACTATGGCAATCCGGCCGGACAGGTGATCGTCACCGAAGATCTGTTTCGCAGCCTGTTCCCCGAGATTGGTGCGAGGCAGTTCGGGCTTCGTGTTGACCCCGGACAGGTTCCGGTCCTGCGGGACCGCTTGCGCCAAGGGGCCGGCGTCGCGGAGGGGGCGATGATCGATCAGGCCGCGATCAAGGCCACCTCTCTGGCCATTTTCGAACGCACCTTTACGGTGACGACCGCGCTGAACGTGCTGACGCTGGCGGTTGCGGGCTTTGCCATCCTTATGAGCCTGCTGACCTTGGCAGGGATGCGCTTGCCGCAACTGGCGCCTGTCTGGGCCCTGGGGCTGACGCGGCGCAGGCTGGCCACGCTGGACCTGCTGCGCGCATTGTTGCTCGCATTGTTGACGGGTGCTCTGGCCTTGCCGCTGGGATTGGCGCTGGCCTGGGCGCTGCTGGCCGTTGTCAATGTCGAGGCCTTTGGCTGGCGGCTTCCGATGTACCTGTTTCCGCTTGATTACCTGAGGCTGGGGGTGCTCGCGCTGCTGGCGGCGGCGGTGGCGGCACTGTGGCCGGCATGGCGGCTGTCGCGCACGCCGCCGGCGCAACTGTTGGGGGTGTTCCGACATGAACGTTAAGGCACTTGTCGTTCTTCTGCTTTTGCCAGTGGCTGCGCTGGGCCAGGGTTTTGCCGGTCTGGGCACAGAGGCCGAGGATTTTGCGCAGCCGGTCCCGGAACGGGCGCTGGAGTTTCCGGCCGATCACGGCCCTCACCCAGAATACCGGATCGAATGGTGGTATCTGACCGCCAACATGACTGGCCCGGACGGAACGCCTTACGGCCTGCAGTGGACGCTCTTCCGTTCGGCATTGGCGCCGCGTGACGGTGAGGGATGGGAGACGCCGCAACTGTGGATGGGGCATGCGGCCGTCACCACGCCGGATGCGCATCATGTGGCTGAACGTCTGGCCCGGGGTGGCATAGGTCAGGCGCAGGTTCAGGCGGACCCGTTCTCGGCCCGGATCGATGACTGGTCCATGGAAGGTCCGGATTTCGACAACCTGCGCCTGACCGCCTCTGGTGGCGACTTTGCCTATGACGTACGGCTGCGGGCATCGGGTCCATTGGTCCGTCACGGGCAGGACGGGTATTCGGTGAAATCCGCTGCGGGACAGGCCAGCCATTACTATTCCCAGCCCTTTTTCGACCTGTCCGGCACACTGGCTTTGCCGGATGGCAACATTCCCGTGACCGGCGCCGCCTGGTTGGACCGGGAATGGTCTTCGCAGCCGCTGGCCGAGGATCAGGAGGGCTGGGACTGGTTCTCGCTGTCCTTCGACAGCGGTGAAAAGCTGATGGGCTTTGTTCTTCGCGGCACCACAGACTACACCTCTGCCAGCTGGATCACGGCCGGCGGACAGGTCACCCCCCTTGCTGACGGAGCCTTTGCCGCCACGCCTTTGGAATGGCACAAAGGGGAGGGGCAGCAGGTGCCGACGACATGGCAGGTCAGCCTGCCGGCGCAGGGTGTTGATGTGACGGTGGCGGCCCTGAACCTCGACGCCTGGATGAACACGTCGGTTCCCTATTGGGAGGGGCCTGTAACCGTATCAGGCAGCCATGCCGGCGTTGGATATCTGGAGATGACAGGTTATGACTGACCCTCATCCCGGCCTGCATCGTCTTTGAATTACGCGGTGTGGCTTGCTGTATGCAGAGCGACGACATGGTTTTGGTGACCTTCCCGCCTCAAGTCGGACTCATCGCATGGCGTCCCGACGGTGCCCTATGCGGGAGCCGTGGCGTTGCTTCCTGTTCCGCGCCGCGCGGCATGGTAGACCGTGCTGCAAGACTAATAGACCTTTTCGAAGGATGATGGCGTCATCGCTCTTATTTCCACGACGTATTTTGGCGTTGCAGGAAAGTCGGCTTTGGCAGCAAACAGGCAGATCTGGTTCTTTTTGTTTGAATGCGTTCGGAAGAGGATGCCGCTGCCATGAGCTGCTGTCTGTTTTGTGGGCATCAGGTCAAGCTGGCCTGGCGTGTGCCTCGCACTTCATC
>NZ_JBKGUN010000170.1:0-29060 GCF_046462195.1 Paracoccus sp. (in: a-proteobacteria)
CCTCGCCGGCGATCGTGTACTCCAACCCATGGCCGCGGCGATACGGGTATCAGCGCCATTGGAATGAACAGGGTTCAGAATGTGCGCGACATCTTCGGGTGCGGGCTCGACTATGGGGAAGCCGCGTTCGGTCAGGGCATTGGCGACGTAATCCTTGATCATCGCGATCCTGACAGTCTCATCTTCCCGCACGCCATTGATCGCGCCTTCGGTCGACGTGTCGATATAATGGATGCCGAACCATGTGGCCTTGCCCGGCGTAACCGCCTCCTGTGCCGCTGCGGCGACAGGAACAAATGTCAGGCAAAGGATCACGAGGCGGCAAAGCACGGTCATGCCACGACCATGCGCCCCCGGCTACCTATCGTCCATAAGACAAAGGGATTAGCCAAAACTTCCCGGCCGCGGCGGGAAGATTAAACGGCTTGTGGGATAACAGGCCGCCCCTCACGATGGCGTCAGGGAGAAGATCAATGTTCAAGGGAATCATCGGAATGCTGGCCGGTGCGGTGGCACTGGCTCAACCCGTCACGGCTCAGGTCGCTGATCCGGTGCTGATCAGGACCGCGGTGCTGCGCGTGGACGATCCGGGCCTGCCACCGATTTCGCGGCTGGACCTGCCCCCCCAGGACCTGGGCTTCGCCGGGGCGCGCCTGGCCATCGAGGACAACGCCACCACCGGCCGCTTCATGGGACAGGATTTCGATACGACCGAGGTCACGGCAAGTCCCGACACCGCCGCAGTCATGATGCAGTCACTGCTGGACCAGGGGATCGAGTTCATCGTGGTTCTGGCGGATGACGAAACGACCCTGGCATTGGCCAACCAGGTGGGCGATCAGGCCATGCTGCTCAATGCCCGGGCGCGGGGGGATAACTTGCGCGGGCAGGATTGCCGTTTCAACACGATCCATGTCGCGCCGAGCCGCGCGATGCTGGCGGACAGCCTGTCGCAATTCCTGATGTGGAAGAACTGGACGCGCTGGTTCCTGATCGAGGGCAGCCACCCGCGGGACAAGGCCATGGGCGAGGCGTATCGGCGTTCAGCCGCCAAATTCGGAGCGCAGATCGTCGAAGAACGGGAATACGAAGACACCGGCGGCGCGCGCCGCACCGACAGCGGCCACGTGCAGGTCCAGGCGCAGATGCCGGTCTTCACGCAACGCGCCGCGCAGCATGACATTGTCGTCACTGCTGACGAGGCCGATGTTTTTGCGGCCTACATGCCTTACCTGACCTGGGATGCGCGGCCTGTGGCCGGCTCGGCAGGGCTGGTGCCGCGCAGCTGGCATCCGGCGATGGAGGCCTGGGGCGGCACGCAATTCCAGAACCGGTTCGAACGCCTCGCCAACCGCCAGATGCGCGAGGATGATTACCAGACCTGGCTGTCCCTGCGCATCGTGGGCGAGGCGGCCACTCGGACGCAATCCGGCGACCCCGAGGTCCTGAAGCAGTTCATCCTGTCCCCCGACTTCGATGTGGCCGGATTCAAGGGCCAGGCACTGACGGTGCGTGATTGGGATCACCAGGTGCGCCAGCCGATCCTGCTGACGACAGGGGTGCTGACCACATCGGTCAGTCCGCAGGATCAGTATCTGCACCAGACCAGTCAGCTGGACACGCTGGGCATCGACCGCCCCGAAACCGAATGCCGATTCTGAGAGGCGACATGAAACATCTGCTTTCTGCCACCACCGGACTTGCCTTGCTGATCTCGGCTGATGCCGCGTTGGCCAACCGGGTATTTGTCACGAACGAACGCAGCAATGACGTGACCGTCCTGGACGGAGAAACCATGGAGGTGATCGGCACCTATCCCGTGGGCAACCGGCCACGCGGCATCACCATCAGCCCGGACGGGACGGAACTGTATATCTGCGTTTCGGACGACAACTTGGTGCGCGTCTTTGACCCGAACACGATGGAGGAGCTGCATACGCTTCCCTCTGGGCCCGATCCGGAACTGTTCGTGCTGCATCCTTCCGGCAACCCGCTGTTCATTGCCAATGAGGACGACAACATCGTCACCGTGGTTGACACTCGGACACATCGGATGCTGGCTGAGATCCCGGTTGGCGTCGAACCCGAGGGCATGGGTGTCAGCCCCGATGGAAAGGTCGTGATCAACACGTCCGAGACGACGAACATGGCGCATTTCATCGATTCGGAAACCTATGAGATCACCGCAAACGTGCTGGTCGACAGCCGCCCGCGGTTTGCCCAGTACACGTCTGACGGATCGAAACTCTATGTCACTTCGGAAATCGGCGGAACGGTCAGCGTGATCGACCCTGCCACGCAGCAGATCACGAAGAAGATCAGCTTCGATATTCCGGGCGTCCTTCCCGAGGCAATCCAGCCGGTGGGCGCGCGTGTCACCGCGGACGGAACTCGGCTGTTCGTGGCTTTAGGACCGGCGAACCGTGTGGCAGTGATCGACGCACAGACGGATGAGGTAATCGATTATCTGCTGGTTGGTCAGCGGGTCTGGCAACTGGCATTCTCTCCGGACGAAAAATACCTTTACACAACCAACGGCAATTCCAACGATGTGTCGATCATCGATGTCGCGGCCAATGAGGTGGTGCGCTCGGTCGCAGTGGGCCAGCAACCTTGGGGCGTGGTGGTGGCACCTGACTGAGAGACATCCTGAGGAGGAGAGACTGATGACCATGCTGAGCAAGCTGATGTCGGGCGCGGCCTTGGCACTGATCCTGGCAATGCCTGCCACGGCGCAGGATACCGAGACGCCGGCCGATGATACTGCCATGGGCGAGACCACGGCAGAGGGCGGGGCCGTCAGCGACGAAGTGGATGACGACGAAGAGGAAGGCGAAAGCGGGGACGAGGCGGGCGTCCACGAGGCCGCAGGAAAATTCGACTACGGGTTTTCGGGCCTGCTGGCCCGCGACAACCGCACGGATCTGGCTCCTCTGACCTTGGCTTCGGGCCAGCCTGTCGCTTCGTCCGAGTACATGATCAAGTCTGGCGGCTATTACCGGATCGAGATCAATGCCGATGGCAGCCAGGAACTGGCTCTGTCAGGAGGCGATTTCTTCCGCGCCATCTGGATCAACGAGATCGTCATCGAGGACATCGAGATCCGCCCCATGGGCGTGCACAGCATCGAGTTCGACAGTGCCGGAACGGCTGTTCTCAGCTTTGTGGCGGTGCTGCCGGGGCGCTATACGCTGTCGGTGCCGGGATCCTCGGGGGGCACTCTGCAAGCGGTGTTCAACATCCAGTGACAGCCGCCCTGCAGATCGACCATGTCAGCCACAACTTCGGCGCCGTTCAGGCGCTGAAGGACGTGTCGCTGTCCGTGCCCCATGGCGGCTTCACCGCATTGCTGGGGGTGAACGGTGCGGGCAAGACCACGCTCTTCTCGCTGATCACCCGTCTTTACAACAACCGTTCCGGCACCATCCGGGTCGGCGGCCATGACTTGCGTCGCGAGCCTTCGCAGGCGCTGGCCCGGCTGGGGGTCGTTTTTCAAAGCCGCGCGATGGATGCTGACCTGACGATCCGCCAGAACCTGATCTATCACGCCAGCTTGCACGGCATTCCGGGGCGGTTGGCACGGCCGCGCATCGACGAGGTGCTGGAGCAGGTCGATCTTTCAGACAAGGCCGACGCGCGCGTCACGGCGCTCTCTGGCGGCCAATCCCGCCGTGCCGAGATCGCGCGCGCCCTGATCCACCGTCCCGCGCTTTTGCTGCTGGATGAGGCGACCGTGGGGCTTGACGTGAAATCGCGGGCCGAGGTGCTGGCCCTGACTCGCCGCCTGATTGCCCGCGACAGGGTTTCAGCGCTTTGGGCCACACATATCATGGACGAGATCGAACCCGACGATGCCTTGGTCATCCTGCATCGTGGAGAAGTTTTGCGCCAAGGGCGCGCCGCCGATATTGCAGGGGCTAAGGGGCTGACGGATGCCTTCCTGCACCTGACCGGGATCGCGGCATGACCCATCCGACCGCCTCGGGCTGGCTGACCGCCTTTCTGGGCATTGCCCGACGCGAAACGTTGCGCTTCGTCAACCAACGGGGCCGCTTCATGGCCGCACTGGTCCGGCCCCTGGTCTGGCTGTTCATCTTTGCCGCCGGTTTTCGTGCAGTGCTGGGTGTCTCGATCACGCCGCCCTATCAGACCTATATCCTTTACGAGGTTTACGTGACGCCGGGCCTTGTCGCGATGATCCAGCTGTTCAACGGCATGCAGTCCTCGTTGTCGATGGTTTATGACCGCGAAACCGGCGCCATGCGGACGCTGCTGGTCAGCCCCTTCCCGCGATGGTTCCTGTTGGCATCCAAGCTGGTGGCCGGGGTGGTCGTTTCGATCATCCAGGTCTTCGCCTTTCTGGTGATTGCCTGGTTCTGGGGCATCAAGCCGCCCGTCTGGGGCTATGTCGCCGTCATTCCGGCGCTGATCCTGTCGGGGCTGATGCTGGGCGCGATGGGCCTGTTCCTGTCCTCGGCCATCCGACAGCTCGAGAATTTCGCAGGGGTCATGAACTTCGTGATCTTTCCGATGTTCTTTGCCTCGTCTGCCCTTTACCCGTTGTGGCGCATGCGGGAAAGCTCTCCGCTGCTGCACGACATCTGTGCGCTGAACCCATTCACCCATGCGGTCGAACTGATCCGCTTTGCCCTCTACCTGCAGCTCAACTGGAGCGCACTGGTGGTGGTTCTAGGATGTTTGGCGGGGTTCTTTGGCGCCGCCGTCTTCATGTATGATCCGCAAAAGGGCCTCTGGGCCCGTCGGAAAGGAGGCCCGTCATGATCCGCCCGATGCTGCTGATGGCCGTGATGGCAACCGGTCCCGCCTTTGCGGCCACGGGAACAGACCCCGACTGGCCCTGTATCCAGCGCAAGCAGCCGCATCTGTCGCTGGGGCAGGTGTGGACAGGACCCGTGCCGGATGACGCGACGGCAGAACTGGCCCGGGACCCGCGGATCATCCAGCTGGCCGAGCGGCTGGAGCAGCGCCGGCTGCCGTTGGATCAGGCCGAAGCCGACATCGCGGAGTTTGCCGTCGAGGCTGGGAATGCAGAACTGGTTGCCCTGATGCAGGCGATCTTTGACAAGATCGAGCGCGATCGCAGTGCCTTGATCGCCGGCATCTCCCGTTATGGACGCGCACAGGTGGATATGGCGCAGCGGATCGATGCCCGCCGCACCCGGATGGCCGAACTGGAGGCTGCCGATGCCCCTGATTTCGACGCCATCGACGCCGAGGAAACGGCGCTGGATTGGGATCAGCGCATCTTCACCGAGCGTCAGCAGTCGCTGACCTATGTCTGTGAAACTCCTGTCATTCTGGAACAGCGCGTCTTCGCCCTGGGCCGCGCCATTGCGGCGCACATGGACTGACCTGTCCTGCCCAGTCGTGATGCGGTATCGACCGTCCGCCAGAACTCAGCCTTGTCTAGAGAGACGCAGGACATCCTCGTGCGGGCGGTCCAGTTGCCCGGCCAGCCCATCTCGCACCGCCTGATCCAGGATCGTGCGGAACAGAACGGCATCCGTTCCATAGTCGGAAGCCTTGCGCCGCCATTTCCGCAGCAGGACCGGAACCAAGGGCCAGAACCAGGGTCCGGCCGCGACGCGATAGGCGATCAGGGCATTGCGGTACATGTAGAAGACCTTCCACAGCGGGCGAAGCACCAGGCCCGTCTGGCCTTGTTGTGCGGCAGTGTCATGCTCGAACCGGACCTGCGGCGCAAAGCCGATCCGCAGTCCCTTGCGCCGCATCTGCAGGGTATAAAGCTGGTCGTCGCCATAGATGAACAGCCGCGGATCGGGTAGGCCAGCGCGCTCTACCGCGCGGCGCGACAGGAACAGGCCGACGAAGCTGCTCATGTCCACGGGCTGCACTGGACCGGAGGGCTGATAATCGGCGTCGTTGAGGTGAAATCCGCGCCGCCCGCGGCCCAGGGGCATCCTTGCCAAGGTGCGCAGAAACGCGCCCGTGTTCCAGAACGGATTGCGGTAAGGCCGGTTCATTTCGCAGATCCGGCCATCGGGGTGGAACACTGCCGCACCGATTGCATCCCAGTGCTGCAGGTCGAGGGCACGAAAGGCCGCCGTGGATCCGGCTTCGGGACGCCCGTCATCATCCATCAGGACATACCATGCGGCATCGGTACGTTCGTGCGCCACCTGCATGGCAACGGCAAAGCCGCCTGCTCCACCCAGGTTCTCAGGACTATGGTGCACGATCAGGCGCGGGTCATCCTGCGCCTGCAACCAGGCCGCCGTTTCGTCGGTCGAGGCATTGTCGACAACAATGACGGCTTTCACCGGCTCTGACAAAAGCCGGGTCACCGTCACGGCCAACTTGTCCAAGCGATTATGCGTCACCACGACGGCAGCGATGGTCAGAGCGTCATGGTCCATGGGTGCGTGATCACATCAATCCGGAAGGGCAGAGGTGCCTGAGCCTTTGAAGGCATGGGCTTGCACTAGCATGGCGCCACTGCCTGCGGCAACCGCCGGCCTCGGTCCATGGAGATAAGGACGCGGGTTCGGATGCAGGTTTTCTGGGCAATTGGGTCCCTGAACCGAAGGTGGTGTCCTTGACGCTTGGGGCACAGGGGCTCTATCAGGGCCAACGCGGCCGGTAAGGACCGATCGCCGATGATCCATTATCGCAGGACAGGCCCGTATTGCTTGCATCTCAAATGACGCGGATCGCCGCGATGCTGGCCCCCGAACGGGCAGCGCGGGAGGCGGCCCGGCGCAAGTTCGGACATCTGGGTCTGGACAGCAACAATTTCAGTCATCCCGACCAGTTGACCGCACTGCTCGGTCCTTATCGGATGATCAGCTTTGACCTGTTCGACACGCTTATCTGGCGCGAAATCGCGATCGGCGATGTTCATCTCAAGACCGCACAGTTCGGCGAGCGCGTCATTGCCGGCGACGATGGTCCTTTGCCGTCAGGCTTGCTGATCCACTGCCGTGGCCGACATCAGGAGGCGGTGAAGACCAGCGGAATGGTGTCTGGGCCGTCCTATCGCAACGAGATCGATCTGGCCGATGTCTTCGATACGGCCTTGGCGCCTTACATTGCCGATGCCGGCCGCCGCTCGCGTGCCGTGGAAGCCCTCATCGCCTTCGAAATCGAGACAGAGCGCCGGGCACTGACGGTGGACCCGACCATGCGCGACTTCCTTGTGCGCCTTCGGGCACAGGGGAAGATGCTGATCCTGGTTTCGGACATGTATCTGCAAGAGCGTTGGCTGCGCCTGATCCTGAAGGACCACGGGCTTGACGGTCTGTTCGACCACGTCTTCGTTTCCTGTGACGTCGGCGTGACGAAAAACAGCGGACTGATGTTTGATCATGTGGATGACGCGCTGGGAAGCCATGACTGGCGGCGGCTGCATCTGGGCGACAACTGGACGAACGATGTCATCCGTCCACGTGAGCATGGCTGGGACGCCTTGCATTACTTCAACCGCGACAACGAAATCCGCAAGGACCAGTTGGAGCGGATCAGCCATCTGGGCGGCCATCGCCGCCCAGCCGCAACGCGTAGGGTAATCACAGCTATCGAGGCCGGCGATCCAGGCGAAAGCCTGGTGCGCCTGATCTCGGCGGGCTTCCTCAGCTTTGCGCGCCAGGTTCTTGCCACGGCCTGTCAGGGGCGATTCGACAGGGTGCTGTTCCTGACGCGCGACGGGACGATCTATCACCAGCTTCTGCGCCAGGTCATCGAGGACAGTGGCGCAGCGGCATCGCTGGATCTACCCCGGCTCGAGGATCTGGCCTTCAGCCGGCGCGCTGGTGTATTGCTGACCTGTCCGTCCTGGCCTGATCCCGAATGGTCCGGCTACATCCAGCACCATGTCCAATGGATGCAGGACATGCCTGCATCTCTTGCAGGGATCATTCAAACCTTTGCCCTGACGGCAGAGGATATGGGCGAGATGCAGGGAATGAGCCCGCAGGTTGATGCCTGCATCGGTGGCGCTCCCGATGCGGATATCGACTTCGACGACCTGATGGCAATGCCCGACGTCTTGGCGGGGCTCAACGCCGCCTTGCAGGCGAAACGCCAGCGGGTGACCGATTATCTGGATCAACAGGGCCTCTTTGCACCGGACCAACGGATCCTGCTGGTCGACATCGGCTATTCCGGCACGGTGCTTAAGTCCTTGTCCGAACATATGTATGTGCTGGAAGCGCAGGGCCGGAAGCTCGGGACGCGGATGACCATGATGATGTTCGCGGCGAACCGTTTCTATGCCGGGAACCTGGCACGCCTGCATCCACGCGCCACGATGCTGGACCCTGTCATGGTTGGCCGATCCGACTGGCGGGACCGGGCGGCGGCTTTCAATTTTGCTTGGCTGGAACCCTTTGCCGTTGATCGCAGCAGGGGCAGCCTGCGCGATTTTCGCCTCGACATGCAGGAGGTGATGCAGCCTGTTTTTGGTCCGGGCGGCGAAGACGAAGGACCGGTCAGCCGCGCCCGCGTCCTGCGCACCGCACGTCAGATCGATCGCCTGCTGCGGTTGACCCCTGTTGGTGATCACGATGTCGATGCTGCCATCAGCCGCGCCATCGTCCACCGCTTTGCCCGTCCAAGGCGCCCCACACTTGCGGCCGTGGGGGGGCTTACTCATCAGGCAGGCCTGACGGAAATAGTCGAAGGCGGCCTTCTGAGACGGGTGCGGCCGTGGCGCCTGCGCGCGGACCTGTCGCTCTGCCTGCAGGAGGATCGGTGGGTTCAGGGCAGCATGGCCGCCAGTCGGCTGGGCTGGCTGAACCCCCTTCTCAATCGAGTCATAGGTTTGATTTCCCGATGAAGATCCTGATCTACAACTGGACCCAGTTCGACAGCCCCGTGATGGCTGGCGGCGGCGTCACGATGTACCTGCGCAACGTCATTCAGGAACTTCTGTCACGCGAGGGAGTGGAGGTCTGGTTCCTGTCCTCGGGTGATCGGTACCGTTTCTTCAACCGCAAGCCGGGGATCGAAGAAACCGCGAATGTGTATGACAACCCGCGGCTGCGGACGTTCACCCTGGTCAATTCGCCTATCAAGGCGCCGGCCCATGACGCGTTCCATTCGGTCGATCGCTGGCTTCGCGATGACGTGACCCCGCGTCTGGTGGCAGAGTTCATCGAGCGACATGGCCCCTTTGACGCTTTCCACATCCATAATCTGGAAGGGCTGGGCGCCAATGTGCTGACCTTGCCCAAGGGCGGCAAGCTGAGACGCATCTTCTATACGTTCCACAACTACATGCCCCTGTGTCCGCAGATCGAGTTGCTTTACGACAACCGCTTGCCTTGCACCGACTATCGGGATGGACAGCGCTGCGTCGGCTGTCTTGCACATGAGCGGCGGATGGAGAACCTGATCGCCTTTGACCGTGTTGGCGGATCGATCAAGGGGCATGGCCTGGCGGGCCATCCCTTGGGAGGTTTCCTGTTCGACGCATATGCTGGCACCAAGTCCTATGTGACGGCGCTGAAGAACCTGACACGTGATATCGTTACCGGCTTGCGCACCGGCTTTCGGCATTGGCACCTGCGCCCGAAGTCCCAAGCCGGCGCGATGCATGGTTGGAAGGCGGGCCCAAAGACTCGTCCGCCCGTTCCCCATGAGCCCGGAGCCCGCATTCTGGACGGCCATGCCTATCGGCAGTGGCGCGAGGCGAATGGCCAAGCCCTGCACGACAATGCCGATGGGCTGTTCGCGGTTTCGGATCTGTGCGGACAAACGGCGATGCGCTTTCTGCCGCCGGGCACAAAGGTCGAAACGCTGCTTCTGCCCATTGATATCGAAATTCCGCTGAGCGAGCGTGCAGCCCTGCGCACCAACCGCCCGTCGCAAGCCAAGCAAGGCGAGACGGGGGCAGGCCTGACACTGTCCTTCATCGGTTATGACATCCCGTCGAAGGGTTTGCCGTTCCTGATCGATGCGCTGGCCGAACTGAACGACCCCTTTTATCGCAAAAGCGTCGATCTGCTGATCGTTGCGCGGCTGTCTCCACAGCGCGAGCGCCAGTTGGCACAATTGCAGACGCGGTTCCGCAGCGTGCAGGTTGTTCCCAGCTATGGCCGTGACCAGCTGGCCGCGTTGTCGCAGATGATCGACCTGAACATCGTGCCCTCGATCTGGTGGGAAACCTTCAATCAGGTGACGGTTGAGTTGGCGAGGCTTGGCGTGCCATCTCTTCTGTCTTCGAACGTGGGGGCCAAGCAGACGCTGACACGCCCGGAGGAATTCGTATTCGAGGCTGGGAACGCCGCTGATTTCCGGAGCAGGCTGGGCAGGCTTGTACGCGATGCAGCGCTGCGCCAGTCATTCTTCGATGCGGAATTGCAGATGCCCACGCTGGCCGCGCATGTGGACCAACTGATGGCCCGTTACGGCGCGCAAGCGTGAACGACAAGGATCGACGGAGTCTTTCAATGAAGCTGACATTGCATATCGGAACCGAGAAAACAGGTACGACATCCCTGCAGAAGTGGATGGCCGCAAACCGGGCGGAGTTGCTCAAGCAAGGCGTCTTCTACCCTAAGAGCCTTGGATCATCGCGTCATATCAAGGCTTCCGTGTTCGCGTCCGATTTCGTCAATGGTGACAAGATCGCCTATCGCATACGAGGCATTGAAGATGAAGAAGCGCTGGTTTCGTTCCGTAACAGGCTTCGCCAGCAATTCCATGCCGAAGTCGCCGATGCACGGGCCAATGGGTATCATCATTGCTTCATATCCGATGAAGGATTGCAGGCAGTTTTGAGAAACCAAGACGAACTGCTGCGCCTGAAGTCCAGCCTGCTGAGTGTGTTTGATGACATTCAGATCATCATCTGCCTGCGCCCGCAGATCGATTACGGCCTGTCTTTGGCTTCGACATTCTCGCGCCTTGGCTTCACGATCAATCGCAAGTGGTTGAGCAACGTGTCACCAGAGTTTCCCCGTTTCAACTACAACGCCTTGGTTCATGCGTGGGAAGAGATTTTCGGTGCAGATGCCGTCAAGCTCGTTTCCTACAAGAACAATCCACGCAGCATTCCCCTGTTCAAACAAATTCTCGGCCTCAGCAATGAAGGCGCAAGTTGGACCGAGGTTGAGCGGGAGAATTCCTTCGTCGACTGGCGCTACATCCGCCTCATCAACAAGGCGCAGGGAGAGGAACGGAACCACCTGCGCTCTGTTCTTGACCAATTGCCGCACTTCCAGAAACTGGAATTGGGGAAGGAAGCTGCTCGTACGATCGCTCGACAATTCGACGAGTCCAACGGCAGGCTTGTGAACCGACGGGTAGATATTGCGCTGGCCGATCTGGGTTCTGACGAGGAAACGAGTGAAAGAACCGGAAATTTTGCAAAGCTTGAGGAGACGTTCGACGATGACGGCCTTGCATATGATCTGATCAAGCGGATGACCTCTGCGACCTAGCCTCCAGCCCCATTGGTTTCTGCTCCTCTGAGAGCTTTAGGCTTGGCAAGGGGACCTGCTGGATGAGCCCCTTGTTCTGGCTGACCGAGGCGCCGGTGGCGCGCCTTCGCCCTTTCCTTCCCAGAGCCGTGGCCGCCCGCATGTCGATGATCTGCGGGTGTTGAGCGGCATTCTCCTCGTCAAGCGCCCCGGCTTGCGATGGTACGACGCTCGGAGAGGATAGGGACCGGCAGGTCAGAAACGGCGACCATACCGAGGCGGCGGCGCTGTTGGGGTGCCTGCCCGGGACTGACCGGCTTTTGGCAGACCGGGGACAGGATGCTGACCCGGAGAAAAGAAGTGTTGGAGAACAGGGGAACAAGAGCGTGCGCCCCCGGCCGGATGTCTCGCAAAACAACAGCGAGATACGATAAGAGCCACCACAAGGGACGCAAGTGCATCGCGATCATCTTCGGTCTCGGTTGAAGGACGAAAGACGGGTCGTCCGAGAGCTCACGACAGGTGCCCCGCCCCCCTTCCGCGATCGCATTGGACGCAACCCTCCTCGTCTGCCGGGGAGCAAGAACAAGTCCTGACACTAGGCATCGTCCTTTTTGAAGGATGCTTTGTCAGGTGATCCCATGGCTGGCAGCGTCGGGCGCGGAAGACCTTGGTCTATGCCTATCATCAGATAGTGATGGTAGGGCAGCCAGCCATCCGGCCCGTTGAAGCGTGTCGCCCAGATCTCGGGATGATCTCGAAGATAGGTGATATGGTCGAAATCGGCCGGACTCGGGATCAGGTGCAGCAGCTTGGGCAGGTAGGCTTGTCTTATTTTCGGATCGTCCAGTTTGGCCAGACGGATGTCCCACCGTAGTCGCGCCAGAATGTGTTTGACAGAAGTTGCATAGGGCAGGGCGGCCTGCATGGATCGAACGATGTGCTGACGGTCGCCCTGCGGCAGCATACCCGGAATAGGCACCTCGGGGTCAACGACAGGCAATGGATCAACCTGTTGGGAGGATTCCTTGATATGCTGATCGAGGCGCTGCCGAAGCTGGTGCAGGCCATCTCGAATGCCCCCCAGGTTGCCTTCGATCACACGCTGCTGATGAGCATTGGCCACGATCAGCCGCAGGCCATCCGGTGTTGCAGGATCGCGCAAGATACCATTCGTCACCACTGAAAAGTACTGACTGTGCAGATCGCTCGCATTCACGACGGAGTTGCCGTAAACCCTGTCCCGGCTGCTGTCACCCCTGTCACGATGATGATAATGGGCAAGATACCGGTCCAAGAAACCAATATTCGCGCGCATCAGGAAATCGAGATTGAACCGCCAGTCCCCCAGAACCGGCAAGCGCTCGTCATATCCGCCGATATCTTCATAAACCCATCGACGATAAAGAAAGCTGATCGGGGCCACGAAATTACCCACCGCCATCTGCGCCAAGGATATTTCGGACGCCCAAGGCATATAGGGCTCGCTGAGATGAGGAATAACGTCGTCACCTTCAATCTGCTCCGATACCCGCCAGGTACGGGAGACGACACCTTCGAAATCAGCCGCAGCCGCTCGGGACGATTGGAGAAATTCGATGCTGTCCCGCAGGAAATCGGACTCCCATCGGTCATCGTCGTCGTGGATCACGACAAACTCGGTATCCACGGCCCGCACGCCCATATTCGAGGCGGCTTCCATTCCGACACTGCTGACGTTGTCGATCAATGTGATGCGCGCAGGATCAATGCCGCTTCCTGCGATGATTTCATGTACCGGAGCGACTTCGCCACCGTCGTTCACGATGACCCAGCAATAGTTCGTCCAACTTTGCCCAGCAATGGATTGGGCCGCGCGCCGGAACAGCAGGGGCCGATCCTTTGTGCGGGTCACAATGGCAACCGAGCCATGCCATCCAGCCGGTTTGCCTTCTGCAAAGTTACGCGCCCGCTCCGAAAGGCCCTGCTGTTCATGGGCGGTGAAGTACATGTTTTCCTTGGCCAGACCTGCAGCTTGCAGTTGCATCTGCCGCGCTTGCTGGCCCCGGTGCTTCAGGGCGATTTGGCCTTGGATCCACGCCCCGCACGGTTTCGAAGTGGCTGTCTGTCCATCCGGCCTTGCCCACAGCGCCAAGGCATCGTCGTGCGCTGGCGTGACCAGTATCGCGGCAAGGTCAGACAAGGCTTGTTTGTGTTCGGCAAGTATGCGGTCCTTGGATAGGTGCGCGTTGCGGCGCACATGATCAAGAATTCCCAGATAGATGGCATCATCCTTCGGGTCCGGCTGTTCACTGGCGATTGTCTGCAGCCACGAGCGGATCACAGGGTCATGCGGACCAGCGCGAGGCATCTCCTGCGCCACACGGGGCGCAAGGACATGGTCTACGAGGTCACGGTGCAGAGCCAGAACCGTTTCTGGCTGATCCTCGTGATATTCGGAGGATTTTAGCACCAGACCCTCGACATTCGGTATGGCCCTTTGATCTGACAGGCCGAAGAAAAGACCTGTGAAATCCAGATCCGGAAAAACCTCTGACATCAGGTGCTGGACCGAAACTCCCGTTCCGGTATCGACCAGTACATATCGCTGGTTTTCGAACCGGTCATCCTTTGTCATGAGATGCTGCTCCAGCCATTCCCCGATCTTCGCACGCTCAGCGGAAAGCTGTTCACGAAAGAAACGAGATGCAGGATCATTCGCCGCAATAAGCGCGCGAAGGTTGTCCGTTGTGCAGGGCTGACGGAGGCCGCCAAGCGCGGAAAAACGCGGGTCCTCTTCGTGCCAATATTCTCGCAGTGCAAGGCGGCAAGCGTCTGCCAGGCTGCCTTCTCCCACCAGTTGGGGTGTCAACGACTGCGCCTGAAAAAAAGTCTCCGGGTCGGAAAGGGCAATCGCCCAGGCAGATACCGGTGCCATCGCAAAAATCTCGGAATCGAAAGGCGCTTCTGGTCCGGCATAAGCGTTGATAAGATCGGCGATCCGCTTCCCCGTCGGAGCGTAAAAGAGGGCTTTCCGACCCTCATGAGCAATCAGCCGGTCGTGAAGCTGGGATATCCAGAACAGGAAAACCGGCCCCAAAGCTTCTGTATATTTGTTCGTCGTCATGCGCCTGTGCCCCACTGGCAACCACGGATCATCCAGAAAAGACCGACCTGAACCCGATCAGTCGGGTGACATCTATGACCTGCGACCCGCATTGCGGCAAGCCGGTGCTTGAAATGGCATCATCCCCCCGCCGCGGCTTTGCTCCTGAAGGCTTCAGTGACAACTTGAACCTTGTCCTTGGGAAGAAGGTGCGGTCGCAACGCCTCGATCTTCGTCATCAGGAACGACGATGGTTGTTCGACTGCGTGAAGAATGTTCACGGCCGTTTGCGAATGATAGGCGGGTGCCCGTACCCTCATGGCATTGCGAGCCGTATCGTTGAACAGTTTGGCCAGCTTGTAGTGAAAGATCGGCAATACCGGGTAGCATTCCCAGATTTCCGGGCCAGGCATCCGGTCAGGGTCGAGATGGTCGAATGTGTGAAATCCCTGATTGGGATGCCGTTCTGGACGGTATCGGAACAAGGGGAGTTTTCTGAGCGAGTCAATGCTTCCGAACAGGCGGTGCCGCACATCAAAGCGCCACGACAGGGCTGCGAAAGGACCAAAGCCCCAGCTTACCGTGTGGTCATCGAGATAAGATGCCTCGGGTGCAGAGGGATCGCAAAGGAAATGACTGAAGAGTGTCAGCGAGGCCGCAGGGTCATGCAGGTCAAGATGCGCGGCATCCGGTGAGGGAAGCATATCGACAAGGAGACCGGGGGCAAAGTCTTGCCCCTGTGTTGCCAGAGCCTTGGTGACATCGGACAAGGTTCCGAATGGCGACGGTATCTGAAGAAACTCATCCGCATCCACGGTCAGAACCCAGGCCTCGTCCTGCACGAAGACCTTCATCAGGCCTTCCAGCCAGAAGGTTTTAGAGGTGCGGAAATCGCCTGCCTTCGGACAGAACACGGCAACATCAGGACCCAGATCCAATGATCGGACAGGGATTCTCGAATGATCGTCCACGATGAAGAAGCGTGTCACGCCAAGGGCGCGATAATGCGGCACAAGATGCCGAAGAAAGTCCTCATCGTCGCGGACGCATATGAACAGGCAGATATCATCCTGTCCGGCCCTGCGCAGCCCCTCAGCAGCCGCACCTTCAAAGAGCGTTCCCAGCACCCTTGTCTCGGGAAGGGCTTCCATGATCCGATGCTTGTGCCGGTTCAGCCTGTGAAGAATTTCCTGCTTTACGGTTGCGTCTGAAAGATGCTGCATCACCGTGAAGGCCGCGTTGAATTGCCTGACGTCCTCAAGCGGGTCAGCTTCTTGGAGGGCGCCGGGTTGGGCTGGCAGACCTTCGGTTTCTCTGGCGCAGATGAACCTTCGGTTTGGCAGCCCCTGCGCCTGCACGAAATCCTGGTAAAAGGACGGCTGCGTGAAAGCCGATTCCATTCTGTTGAAAAGAAAAGGCAGGTGCGGGTAACGGCACAGGGCAGCCATGACCAGATCCATCTGGTCCTGGTGCTGAGGCAGCAACCGGGTGTCGTAACCTGTGTTGCGATAGATCCAGCTGGGCATGCTGACATGTGCCTGCCACGCATCCTGAGGGTCATGCAGAACGAAACCATCGGGAAACCGCCGGGCAACGTCCATCACAGTGCGCGTGTCATTCGCTGAGATCAGATCCCCCACGTTCATGTTGCAGTAGATCTGCCCGCGCAGCAGGCCACGAAACGCATTCTGTGCCTTTCTCGGGTTCCCGTCATGCGAACCATCCCGCGCAAGGCGCAGATAACCGTCCCGCAAATCGTTGCCGAACTCTGCTTCTGCCCAAGCCTGAAGGCGCGCATCATCGGAAAGGTCGGTAACGATGAACTCAACGCTCTGCCTCAAACTGTCATTGTCAGCGAGGCTGAACTGAAGCCCGAGCTTGAACTGTTCGGTCAATTCATGTGCAGCCAGACAATAAGAGAGCAGTGGGCGCGGGCCATCCAACTCCTCCGACAGCCAGTCTGCTTCAGCTCGCACCTGTTCAGCCGTGACCAAGGCCCGCAACTGGCCGCGGTTCACTGGCCGATGCGCGCCGGCTTGGGTCTTCAGGTGAAAGAGCAGCGGGTTTTCCGGGGAAACGGCGGCGTCGGTATAGGTATTCAAATAGAATGCCGTATCGAAGACAGGACCAGGCGAGCGCTGCAGGAGGCGTCCATAACGAAGAAAGTGATTAACCGCGTCCATGCCAAGCAAATCGACATCCTGATAGGCCTGCCTGTACCAGTCCACGTCGAACAGAGGACAACCGAGCAGGATCTGCTTGGACGACATTGCAGCCGTCATGGCCTTTTCCATGTTCGCCAGACCGTGACGGCGCTGCGCAGTGGGCTTGTCATTCGCCAGGATGTGCTGTTCAGCAGGTCGTGAATATGGGCTTTGAGCCGCCTGTTCTCGTCTTCCAGATTGCTTCTGATGAGGCTGGCCTGTTCTTCGTTCTGCTTCAGGCGCTCGATTGTTTGAACGAGATCATCATGTTGTGCGGTCAATTGGACCAGTCTTGCCTCCAGGTCCTCGACCAGTCCGGTCAAGACTGCAATCTCGGCGAACCGTGCCGCAATCGCAGCCTTGCAGGCTTCGGATGAGTCACGATCGGTTGTCAAAGGCTGTTCCTTCCCGCTTTTCAGGCACCGTTTTGCATTCCTCTGCATTCGGTGCCGCAGAAATTGGTAGCAAACATGCATGGCGGCTTCAAATGGCACTCTTCCAGCGAATGACCGTTGAAAAGCCCGAGGCTTGTTTCACAAGAGGGCCGTGGGAACGGGTATGAACCTGATCCGCTGTGTATCGGTTTCACGTTCCGTTGCTCGCTGCCTTGTGGATGGATAGGCTGTAGCTCAGGATGAAGTGAAAGGAGGGTGTCGCAGCGACGCCTCTGGTCCAGTGTGCTCTCGATCCAGACAGGTAGGCGGATGCAGAGCCTGCCTGCCGATGCCAACAAACCCGCCGCAAGCGCACGAAGCTTCAGGCTGAAGCAGACGCGTCTAGCAATGATAATGAGAGATTTTCCAAAGACCCAAAGCTGATGGCGTGGAGGCCCCGATCCCGTTGTGGGTCGGCGCGCTATCTGGTCGTAGAAAAATGGCCGTTGTTCCGACCCGTGTATCAGGCTGATCCTTGCAGAAAGCGGTTGATGCTGCCGGTTCGGATAAGGCCTTTGTGAATCGGCAATGAACCGATACAGCCGATGCAAAGGCAACCTGCATGGCAGTGCAGCGTCTGGGCCTGTCCTGTGGTGGAGATCTGCGCTCGTATCGCACTGTCGACTGGTGCGACAGCGTAGGCCGTTCGTTGCGGCCTGTGGTCAGCTTGCGAAGTATGCCCAAGTGTCTTGCAAGATCGTGCTCATGGGAATGCTGGCTGGTCTATTCACGAAAAAGATTCTCATCTGTCGGAGGCGGGACGATTGTTGTTTAATCTCGTGGCTGATCTGAACCGCGATATCAGTGTTTTCGATACTGGATCACAGAACGAGCCGATGGTAACCCCGAGAGCACGTTGGCTGCTGAACGTTCGAGCCATCACAAGAATCCCATAGCCAGCGCCGCCCCAGCCCAACTATCAAAGCCTTTTGCGCAGGCTGCGGTTTGGTCGCCCAACTAGGGGGCTTGCAAAGCCTTTCAAATCGATCATGCCTTGCTACCTACAGAAGTGACTCTTCTTCGGGCTTGTTCATCGCGACATTCCAGGGACGAAGTTCGGCCTCCATCCATGTGCCATGGGCTGCGTTGGGGAAGACGATCCAGTCCTGACCGAAACGGCTCGAATGATGCTCGGTCAGGCGGTACTGGTCCTCCAGGGTCACGTCGGCAAAAGCACCGTGAAAGTCGTGAAGCGTGTCACCCAGTTGCAGGACGATCCGGTGGTCGCGTTCTACCATTGCCCGTCGTTCGGCCTTGGGGGCCCCGAACAAGAGCACCTGTTCCGCCCGGACCTGTGGCAGCCCAAGCCGTGACAGTGTGGCAATGGTGGCAAGCTTGTTTTCCTCGAACCTGTCTGAAACGTAGAAGATCGTGACTCCCAGGCGGTCGGCCAGATCAAAGAATTCGGCCGCGCCCGGGATCAGGTGCGGGTCGCCTTCCCGCTCCCACAGCTTCCAGGTTTCGGCGTCGTGAAACATGTTCTCGTGATGCATGGCCAGAGCCATGACGGCACTGTTGTCGAGGATCGTTTCGTCGATGTCGCTGAGGACCGCGAGCCCTGTCCCACCGCCTGCATCCTGAACCGCTGCCTTCAGGCGCAGAGTTGCCAGTGCATAGCACTGCCGTTGCAGCGCCTTCACTTCGGCCGAGGCCTGCTGATAGCGGATGGCGATCGCATGATCATGCGGGGTTCGTATAGGCGTGCGGTGGGCGGTCATGCTGAATCCTTGGGTCGCGCGCCACGACGCTAGGCCGGGCGCATCCCAAGGTCAAACGCGTGCTATTCCCAAGGCTCGACGATCGGCGGTGCCGCCCATGCCGTCAAGGGAGCCTCGGACCATGTGCCATAGCTCGCGTTCGGGAAGACGATCCATTCCGCTCCCCATTTCCCGGCCTCCTCGCTCACGGTTGTGCGCTGTTCGTCCAGCGGTGTCTTGCGAAAGCGACTGTCGAAGTCATGCAGCGTGTCGCCCAGCAGCAGGACGATATCATGATCGGCACTGACGATGTCGCGCCGCTCGACCTTGGGGGGGCCCAGCAGCAGGACCGATTCCTCGCTGATCTGCGGCAGACCCAACGCGGTCAGTGCCGCCAGCGTATCCGTTTTCTGTTCATGGGATCGGTCCGAGATATAGCGAATGGTGACGCCAAGGTCATTAGCGTGGTTCAGGAAATCCATCGCGCCGGGGATCAGGCCGGGGATGCCGTCACGTTCCCAGGGAAGCCACGTATCCCATGTGTCATACCTGTGGCAGTTGGCCAGATCACGCGCCAGAAGGGGGGTGTTGTCGATCACCGTTTCGTCCAGGTCGGCGACCACGGCCAAAGTGGACGGATCCTGAGCCTTTTCGACGGCCTGATCCAGCCGCATCGTGGCGATGTTGTAAGCCTGCAACTGCAAGGCACGCACCTCGGCCGACTGTTGCTGGAAGCGCAGGCCCATGGTGAACTGGGCGACTTCGCAATCCTGCACTCCGTCGGCCCGGGCAACGAAGGCTGTGAGAAGTGCCACCGCCGTCAGTGTCGCGCGGGTCAGTGTGATCGCCATCGGCAACTCCTTCTTGTTCAGTTTAAAACACGACCCCTTGAACCCTGGCTCAAGGGATCAAACAGCCGGGGCCGGCATTCGCAGCGGCGCCTCGTGCACGGGCAGGTGAATCAGCGCACTGAAGGCTCCGACACCGACGCCGATCCACCAGACCAGCAGATAGTCGCCCGAAATGTCATAAAGCCACCCGCCCAGCCAGACTCCCATGAAGGACCCGATCTGGTGCGACAGGAAGACGAAACCGTACAACGTCGCCATGTAGCGCAGCCCATAGATATAGGCGACCAGCCCCGACGTCAGCGGCACCGTCGCCAGCCACAACCCTCCCATGACCAGTGAAAAGATGATGACGCTGGCGGGCGTCATCGGCGTCAGGATGAAGGCAGCGGCGGCAATGGTCCGCAATGTATAGATTCCTGCCAGCAGGTACTTCTTGGTGTAACGCTTGCCCAGGTAACCCGCCAGGATCGCACCGCCGATATTGGCCAGCCCTATCAGCGATATGGAAATGGCCCCGAGCGCCGAGGTCGTGGTGATTCCCAAACCCGCCAGCATGCCGGCGGGATCAATGGGGCCGCACATCTCGGTGATCATTGCCGGGAAATGGGCCGTGATGAAGCCAAGCTGATAGCCGCAGGAAAAGAAGCCTGCAAAGATCATCAGATAGGACGGGTCGCGGAAAGCACGCTTGAGGACTGTCCCCATGCTGTCTTCCAACTGGGATCGGGTGGCGGGCCTGCCGTCGCCCAGCATGGGTAGGAACAGCAGCGTCGCCAGCACGATGACGCCGAAGATGACAAAGACCGATTGCCAGTGGTAAAAACCCAGCAGGATTTCGGCCAGAGGGGCGCCGAAGACCTGTCCGGCCGATCCGGCCGCGGTGGCAATCCCCAAGGCCATGCTGCGGTTCTCGTCGCTGGCGGCGCGGCCGACAACAGCCAGGATAACGCCAAAGCCCGTGCCCGCGATGCCAAAGCCGACCATGATCTCCAGCAACTGCACGCCGGCCGGGGTGGTGGCAAAGGCAGTCAGAATCAGGCCGGCACTGTAAAGGAACGCGCCCAGGATGATGGCCCATCGATCACCCCAACGCTCTGCCAGCGCGCCGAAGATCGGCTGGCCGATTCCCCAAGCCAGGTTTTGGATGGCAATGGCCAGGCTGAATTCAGCCCGCGGCCAACCAAAATCCTCGGCCACCGGAATCTGGAACACGCCAAAGCTGGCGCGAAGGGCAAAGTTGATCAGCAGGATCAGCGAGCCGCCGATCAGGACCGGCGTGAAAATGCGGGCTTGGGATGACATGGCTGCGGCCTTGATGGATCAAGGCCACAGCGTTGCCCCGAGGGACGCTTTGCGTCAATCACACAAATGTAGGGGCGCAATCGGCCTCAGCGGCGTCCCAGTTCATTCTGGATCGAGAAGCGCGACGACGGGATCGAGCCGCCCTTTTGCATCTCCCCCAAGATGACCGTGGTTTTCTGACCGCTGTCATCCGTCACCACCCATTGGCGCAGTTCGGTCGGGCTGGTGAAGACCATCTGGAGGTTGCCGTTCTGCGGGCGCTGGGGGTCCTGCGCGGTGACGACAGTGGCATTGTTCTTTTCGCTGTGGCCGACGACCATGCCTTGGCGGCTCAGGTTGATGTTGGCGTCCAGAATGATCGACAGGGGCGTCTGCGACAGCGGGTACTGCTGCGGCCCGCTATTCGACTTGCCGTCGAAGATGGCCACGTTTCCGCCCGAAGCCAGAACAAGCGTAGGGTCGTTGTCATATTCGAAACGGACCCGGCCCGGTCGCTGGATATAGACCGTGCCGGTCGAAACCGTGCCGTCCGGATTGATCTGGGTGAACTGGGACGTCACCGTGGACAGGCTGTTGAGATAACGTGAAATCTCGTTCAGCGAGATGCGTTCTGCCAAGGCCGGGAAGGCCATGCAGACAAGAAGGGCGGGCGCGAGTGCGAGGGTGCGTATGTTCATGACGCCGATCTTATCCTTTCGCCGAAATCTTGCACATCACGTCTGGTGGATGGCGGTGGCGGGCAACGATCGCGTCCCCGTGACAGTTCCCGGGTCATTGTTTCAAAATGCCGCACTTGCCCGGAACACAGGGCGAACATATCTTTCTGCCATGGCAACACGCACCCTCCAAGACAAGTTGGCGATCCTGTCGGACGCGGCCAAATATGACGCCTCCTGCGCCTCCAGCGGGACCGATCAGCGTGATTCGCGATCGGGCGGAATCGGCTCGGCCGGCGGATCGGGGATCTGCCACGCCTATACCCCGGACGGGCGGTGCATCAGCCTGCTCAAGATCCTGATGACGAACTTCTGCATCTATGACTGCGCGTATTGCATCAACCGGGTCAGCAGCAATGTGGAACGGGCACGGTTTTCTCCCGAGGAGGTCGTCAGGCTGACGCTTGAATTCTATCGTCGCAACATGATCGAAGGGCTGTTCCTGTCGTCTGGCATCATCAAGAGCCCGGATCAGACCATGGGGGACATGGTCCGCATCGCCCGAATGCTGAGGGTCGAACACGGCTTCAAGGGCTATATCCACCTCAAGACCATTCCTGACGCTTCGCCCGAACTGGTGGCCGAGGCCGGGCTTTATGCCGACCGCCTGTCGGTCAACATCGAGCTGCCGCAGGACGCCAGCCTGCGACACCTCGCGCCGGAAAAGCGTCCCGAAACCATTCGGGCGGCCATGGCGGACGTGCGACTGAACCGCGAAGCTTCCAAGGAGCGCAGCCACAGCGGCAAGCGTCCACCGCGCTTTGCCCCCGCGGGGCAGTCCACCCAGATGATCGTGGGGGCCGATGCGGCGACGGACCGCGATATCCTCAAGACATCGTCGAACCTGTATGCCGGCTATCAGTTAAAGCGGGTTTATTACTCGGCCTTCAGCCCCATTCCTGACAGCTCGGCCGTTCTGCCGCTGATCAAGCCGCCCTTGATGCGGGAACATCGGCTTTATCAGGCTGACTGGCTGATGCGGTTTTACGATTTCGATGCGGACGAGATCGCGGCCGCGCACCCGTCCGGAAACCTTGATTTGGCCATCGACCCCAAGCTGGCCTGGGCCTTAGCCAATCGGGCGCAGTTTCCCGTCAACGTGGCCCTTGCCCCGCGCGAGATGCTTTTGCGCGTGCCGGGATTTGGTACCAAGACGGTCACGCGCATCCTAGCCGCGCGGCGCAACGGGGCGATCCGTTATGGGGACCTGCTGCGCATGGGCGCGATCATGTCCAAGGCCAAGCCGTTCGTGACGCTGCCTGACTGGCACCCCGGCGCATTGACCGACAACGACGGGCTGCGGGCCCGATTTGCCCCGGCCCCTGAACAGTTGAGCCTTTTCTGATGATCCGCATCACGCTGCCGCGCTTTGGCCGTTTCGAGGCATGGCGCACGGCAGCGCGCGGGCTGGCCAGCGCCCGGATTGCACCGGAAAATGTCGCTTGGGCCGACCCGGATGCCCCTGATGACCTGTTCGGCACGACGCCCACGCCACCATCGGGCACCCACCCTGTCGCAGCGACCAAGGAGTTTATCCAGCTTGCACGCACCGTTTCCAGTCATTCCGATCCTGAACGCTGGGCGCTGCTTTTCACCGCGCTGATCCGGGCGCAGGACGACCGCCGATTTCTGACGAACCCCGCCGACCCCTTGCTGGACAAATTGGAACGGATGGCCAAGTCCGTGCGCCGCGACATCCACAAGATGCACGCCTTTGTGCGCTTTCACGAGCTGCCATCCGACGATCCGCGTCGCAGCTTTGGCGCCTGGTTCGAACCCGAGCATCCGATCCTGGAGGCTGCCACACCGTTCTTTGCCAAGCGCTTTGCGGACATGGACTGGTTGATCGCCACACCCGAAGGCGTGGCACGCTTTACGGGCGGAGCAATCGCGTATGATCCTCCGGCCCACAGGCCTGATCTGCCGCAGGACGCCAGCCATGACCTTTGGCAAACCTATTTCGCCAACATCTTCAATCCGGCACGCATCAAGACCAATGCCATGCGGTCCGAAATGCCGATGAAGTATTGGAAGAACCTGCCGGAAACGCGACTGATTCCCGAAATGCTGGCCGATGCGCCCCGGCGTGTTCAGGCAATGCGCGAAGCCGGAGCTTCGGAAGCTCCGGCCTTTGCGCCCCGGATCACCGCCCGCATCCGCCAGCAACCCGATGACACACCGCCGGAAACGCTGGCTGCCGCCGCAGCACAGGCCGCGCGCTGCACACGCTGCGAGTTGTGTCACGCCGCCACCCAGACGGTCTGGGGCCAGGGGGATGGGGCGGGGCCCCTGATGATCGTGGGCGAGGCCCCCGGCGATCAGGAGGATCTGGCAGGCCGACCCTTCGTCGGCCCGGCTGGCCAGTTGCTGCGTCGGACGATGGATGAAGCAGGGCTTGATCCGGACCGCGCCTGGTTGACCAATGCCGTCAAACATTTCCGGTTCACGCCGCGAGGCAAGCGCCGGATGCACCAGACGCCCGACCGCCCGCATATCGAGCAGTGTCGTTGGTGGCTGGACGTTGAACGGCGCCTTGTCACGCCGCGGCTGACCTTGGCGCTGGGTGCAACAGCGGCCTTTGCACTGACAGGCAACCGCAAGCCCCTTACCCCCCGGCGCGGCCAGATCGAGCTGGCGCTGGATGGTGGGCCGGTTCTTGTCAGCTGGCACCCCAGCCTGATCCTGCGGTTGCCTCCTGACCGCGCGCCCACTGCCTTGGCAGAACTGCGCGCAGACCTGAGCCGAGCAGCTGAACTGACCGCCTGACTGAGCCTATTTCGCGGCGACCGTGGATCCTGTCAGCCGAAAACCGACCAGCCCGTGAATTTGGCCAACCTTTCCGCCGCCAGAGTTCTCAACCGTGAGTTGCCCCAACTGTCCAGCCCCGGTGACCAGAGGGCGATCGAGGCCCGCCCGAGCGCGATCACCAGCAACCCGCCGCCCACGCCCGACGGGGCGGGCAGGCCCACGCGAAAGGCAAAGTTGCCAGATCCGTCGTACTGGCCACAGGTCATCATCAGCGCGTTGATACGGCGCTGCTTGACGGGCGACAAAAGGGACGGTGCGCAGGGGAGGCCGCCGATCACGCAGCCCGCGCGCGCCAGCTGCACGCAGCTCATCTGGATGGCACATCGGTGAAAATAGGTGCCGGTCACATGATCGGGCGGGTTGTTCAGGTTGCCGAAGCTGCGCAGGTAATGGGCCAGCGCCGCGTTCCTTTGGCCGGTGCGGGTTTCGGATCGGCCACGGCCTTGTCGATATGGATGTCATCATCCTCGACGGCAGTGCGGATGAAGCCGATGACCTCGGTCAGCGCCTGCTGCGGGCTGCGTCCGGTCAAAAGCTCGTCTGTAGCCACAAGCGCGCCCGCATTGATGAAGGGGTTGCGGGGGCGGCCCTTTTCCTGCTCCAGCAGAAGGATCGAGCAAAGCGGTCACCCGAGGGCTCACGCCCCACGCGCAGCCACAGTTGTTCGCCGATGCATCCCAAGACGCAGGCCAGCGCAAAGACCTTGCTGACCGACTGGATGGAGAAACGTTGTTGCGCCTGTCCGGCGGTGACCAGCTGGCCAGCGCCACTGCGATCTCGAACTGCGCCGGATCGACCCGCGCCAGTTCGGGAATATATTCGGCGACTGCGCCCCAATCCGCGCCGGCGCGGATGTCACGGTCCAGATCGTCCAGAAACCGGTCGAGTGTCATGATCCCCTCCCCCGCTTGCGCGGCCGGTCATGCCGCGAAACCTGCGGCGGGGAAAGCCTAAAGCGGCCGCCCGGCCAGCAGGCGCGGCATCGGGTCGACCGACAACCCGGCGGCTTGCCGCATGAAGCCGCGCCGCAATCCCGGCAAGGCTGTCACGATGCCCATGCCCAAGCCCCGCGCGGCCGAGACGATCGGATTGTCCGTTGCGAACAACCGGTTCACGCCATCCATGCCCAGCGCCAAGGCGGTCGCGTCAAAGCGCCGCCATCCCTGATACCGCTCCAGCACCAGATCGCTGCCGATATCCTCGCCGCGACGAGCGGCCTCGACCAGCACTTCGGCCAGGGCGGCCACGTCCCGAAGGCCCAGGTTCAACCCCTGACCAGCAACAGGATGAACGCCATGAGCCGCATCACCCACCAGCACCACGCGCGGCGCGGCATAGCGCTCGGCCAGTGAAAGGCTCAGCGGATAGCTGAATCGCAGGCCGGCCAAGGAGATGCTGCCCAGAAAATCGCCAAAGCGTGGGCGCAGCACTGACAGGAATTCGTCATCCTCCAAGGCCGTGATGGCCGCGGCATTGGCGCGCGTCTCGGACCAGACGACGCTGCTGCGGTTGCCGGGCAGGGGCAGGATCGCCAAAGGCCCGGTGGCCATGAAATACTGATGGGCAGTGCCTTCGTGCGGCAGGTCGTGGTCAATAGCCGCCACCAGCGCCGTCTGCCCATAATCCCAGCCTTGGCGACGGATGCCCGCACGCCCGGCCACGCCCGACTGGCGGCCGTCCGCGCCGACCAGCAGCCGTGCCTGCACCTGCCGACCGTCAGACAGCGTCACCAGGATGCCCGAAGACCCCGGCTGCTGGCCGGTCACGGCGATACCCGGCAGATGGGTGACCTTGTCCTCCATCTCCGCCATCAGCGCGCGAAAAAGAAAGCGATCTTCCAGCATGTGGCCCACGGGGCCGTTCTCGGTTTCGGCACTGTCGAAATGCAGAAAGAACGGCCCAGCGCCGTCGCCCGCGCGACCTTGCGAAGCCTTGACCTGCCGAATGGGCTGGCTGTCGCCCGACAGCGTGTTCCACAATTTCAGCGCGGTCAACAGGCGGACAGACGCCACGGCCAGTGCATAGGCCCGTCCATCGAACGCCGCGTCCGCGCGCGCCGTGACAGGGCGGGGATCCACGACCGCCACGGAAAGGCCCGCGCCCGCCAGCGCCAGCGCCAGCGTCGGGCCGTTGAGCCCGCCCCCGGCAATCAGAACGTCGAACTGCTGTGTCATGGGCGGATCAATGCACGGGGGGCGGACAAAGGCAATGCGGCGCGCGGCCTCAGTTCTCGGCTGCCAGCAGCGCGGCCAGCCCCGATCGGTAATCGGGATAATGCAACGTCACACCCAGATCCCGCTTGATGCGGTCGTTCCGCACACGCTTGCTGTCGGCGTAAAAGGAGCGGGCCATGGGCGACATCTGCGCCTGGTCGAACGGGACCGCCGGGGGGACTGGCAGGCCCAGCAGTTCCGCTGCATGGGCGATCACCTCTTGCGGCGGGGCAGGGTCGTCATCGCACAGGTTGTAGATGCCGACAGGCGCGGGCGCCTCGATCGATGCCAGCAGGACTTGGGCGATATCCTCGACATGGATGCGGGAAAACACCTGACCCGGCTTGATGATACGCCTTGCGGTTCCATCCCGCACCTTCTGAAAGGGCCCGCGACCGGGGCCATAGATGCCGGCCAGCCGAAAGATGTGCAGCGGCAGGCCATGGGCAAGGACCAGCGCCTGCCAGTCGGCCTCGGCACGGATGCGGGCTTGGCCGCGAGGCCCCGATCCGTCCAGAACGGAATCCTCGTCCACCCAGCCGCCCTGCCGGTCGCCGTAAACGCCGGTCGTGGACAGATAGCCCAACCAGCGGATGCGCGCACGGGACAGGTCATCGCGAAAGGCCGACAGGACCGGATCGCCGTCTTCGGTCGGAGCGGCCGAGACAAGAATGGCATCGGCGCGGGCAATGGCCTCACGCACCTCGTCCTCCTCGCCGGGCCACAGCAGCGGCTGCGCACCGGCCCTTGCTACGCGATCCCTGTCGGTGCGCGTGGTGCCGGTGACGTGCCACCCCCGTGCCGTCAGCAGGGGTGTCAGATAGCTGGCCGAGTAACCATGACCGAAAACAAGCATTTCCATGGCGGCATGGTAACGGAGGGTGCGGACAGGCGCCAGACGCTTGCCTGCCGCAGCTGTCGCTGGCAGGGTCGGGGCAACCATAAGGACAGCCAGACATGACGGATTCCCGCTTTCTTCCGGTCAGGACCCCCGATGCCGCCGCGCCGCACGATTTCACCGATCCCTCCGCCGCCGTGGCGCATCTGCGCGCGCTTTACGATCAGGCAACGGGATTTCTGCTGGACCATTTCACACGCATTCTGGATGGCGGCGCACCCGAAGCCCGCTATCGCGCCTTTTATCCGCGCATCCGGCTGACCGTGCCCATCCACACAAAGATCGATTCCCGGCTGTCCTTTGGCCATGTTGTCCAGCCCGGCAGCTATGCAGCCACCATCACGCGCCCCGACCTGTTCCAGAACTATCTGATCGAGCAGGTGGGCCTTCTGATCCGCAACCACGGTGTTCCCATCACCATCGAGGTGTCGGACACGCCCATGCCGGTCCATTTCGCCGTGGCCGCGCAAAGCGATCTGGCCGTCCCGCAGGAAGGGGTCCTGGATTTCTCGCTGCGCGACATTTTCGACGTTCCCGACCTCAACACCATGAACGATGACATCGTGAATGGGGTGGCGGGGCCCATGCCAGATGGCACGCAGCATCTGGCGGCCTTCACGGCCCAGCGCATCGATTACTCTCTGGCGCGCTTGTCCCATTATACCGCCACGGCACCCGAGCATTTCCAGAACTTCGTGCTGTTCACCAACTACCAGTTCTATGTGGACGAGTTCGAAGCCTTTGCCCGAAGGGTCTTGGCCGATCCCGACCTGGGCTACACCGCCTTCGTTGCTCCGGGCAATCAGCAGATCACCGATCCGCACCAGGACATCGCCACGTTGACCAAGCTGCCGCAGATGCCGACCTATCACCTGAAGCGCGCCAACGGGCAGGGGATCACGCTCGTCAACATCGGGGTCGGCCCTTCCAATGCTAAGACCGCGACCGACCACATCGCCGTGCTGCGCCCGCATGTCTGGCTGATGGTCGGCCATTGCGCAGGCCTGAGAAACAGCCAGTCGCTAGGCGATTTCGTCCTGGCGCATGCCTATCTGCGCGAGGATCACGTGCTGGACGACGACCTGCCGGTCTGGGTGCCGATTCCCGCATTGGCCGAGGTTCAGGTCGCCCTGCAGGAGGCCGTGGCCGAGGTGACCCGTCTGGACGGCTACGAGCTGAAGCGCATCATGCGCACCGGCACCGTCGCCACCATCGACAACCGCAACTGGGAGTTGCGGGACCAGTCTGGTCCTGTCCATCGCCTGTCCTTGTCACGCGCCGTGGCGCTGGATATGGAAAGCGCAACCATTGCCGCAAACGGCTTCCGGTTCCGCGTTCCTTACGGAACGCTTTTGTGCGTCAGCGACAAGCCGCTGCATGGAGAGTTGAAGCTGCCGGGCATGGCTACCAATTTCTATCGCACCCAGGTCGCCAACCACCTGCTGATCGG
>NZ_JBKGUN010000171.1:0-21469 GCF_046462195.1 Paracoccus sp. (in: a-proteobacteria)
CCAAGGCGCACCTGTTCGTGTTCGGCCTGGCCTCGAACCAATGGCGGCTCATGCCTCCCTCCGGAAAATACCGTCGAGAACAAGACGATGATTTGCAGGCTTTCGTCCGTCCGCATGCCGGACAGCTCGGATGAAGCTCTCAAAGAAGGCCCACTCGTTATCCGACATCAAGTTGCGTGCCACGCCCACCTCCAACGCAGAGGTGAGCCTGATTCACAGCCGGCAGCGAACCGAAATCCCTTTTGTCAACGCGCCCTAACATCAGGTTTCGCCAGCGTTAGCCCTGCTTCCTCACTTTCTGAACGATGGAGAGATTGCACTGGCTGTATCAACAAGCGGCGGAACGATCTTTTTCAGCAAGCTGTCGTTATCCCATGAATAGGCCGACACGGAACACTGGACCGCCGCAACGGCGCGGCCGTCTGGACCGCAGATGGGCGCTGCAACGGCAAGTTCGTTCAAGATCATCTCGTCGCGCGAAACCGCAAAACCCTGCGTCGCGGCCGTTTCGATGATGTCAATAATATCTGTACGGTCCAAGGTCGTTCGTGGAGTAAATGGCTTGATCGGCCAGTTCTTGACCGCCACCTCGCGCTCCTCCTTGGGCCACGTCGACAAGATCGCACGACCGACTGACGTGGACAAAGCCGGAAGGCGCCTTCCGATGATGGCGGCTGCAAAATGGGTACGCTGACAGGGCAACCGCAGAACATAGATGGTATGATCACCCGAAATTTCTGCAAGATTCACCGTTTCACACAGCTGCCGTGACAACTCGATCAGCTTTGGCATGGCATTCCCCACCAAAGGATCTGACCAATAATAGGCATAGGCCAGCTCTAGCCAAGCATGGGAGGGGCGAAGACGGCGTGTGATCGGATCCTTGTCCAGCCACCCTTCCTGGTGCAGCGTGTTCGCCAGCCTTTGAACCGTGCTCTTGTCCATGCCCGTGCGTCCGACCAAGCCGACCAAGCTTAGCTCGGAATGATTTTCGTCAAAAGCGCGCAGCACTCGGAGCCCTTTCGCCATTGCACCCACAAACAACGAGTCGCGTTTTTCGGCATCAGCCAAAACTATTCCTCCGATTGTGACAGCAGGCTTGACGAGCCAATGATTCGGCTGCTTATCCGAATGCAATAGAAAGTATCGCAGTGCGATGCAGAAAGTTTAGACAGCAATAGGGGTGCGGAATGAAACGTAGCGTCCTGAGCAGCAGCGGGGCGGCATTTGCACTTCTTTCGGCCAACGCGCCCCATGCCGATAAAAGCAACAATACATTGCGCCTTGCCTTCACCAAGAATTTGAAAGCGTTGACAGTTACTTCAATTCGGCACGCGAGGGTGTGGTGCTGTAGCGGGCGATCTGGGACGGCCTGATCTATGCCGATCCTGCAACCGGAGAATACAGGGGAAATCTCGCCACCGACTGGACGTGGATCGATGATACGACTCTGGAACTAAAGCTGCGCGAGAGCGTGACGTTGTGGGCGGATTACACCGCCCGCAATTTTGGCCAAATGGACAACAATCCGTCCCCCGGAAACAAGCGGGGCGGGTTGACGACGATCCTTGAAAAAAGTCTTGGGGCCGTGGCCAAGGGCGGCACGGCGCCCTTGTCGGCTGTTTATCGTTACGGTGAGCCGATCGACCGGCCCGGCTTTGTCTTCATGGACAGCCCGGGCTATGATCCCTGCTCGGTTACCGGTCAGGTCGCCTCGGGCGCCACCTGATCGCGTTCACCACCGGACGGGGCAGCGTATCGGGCTATCGACCGGTGCCCTGCATCAAGATTGTCTCCAATCCGGACCTTTGGCAGCGGATGGAACCGGACATGGATGTGGATTGCGGAGAGATCCTGTCAGGTGTCACTCTGCAGCAGAAGGGGCGCCAGATCTTTGACCTGATGCTGCGCTTGGCCTCGGGCGAGGAAACGAAAAGCGAAGTGCAGGGATTTGGCGCGATCGAATTCGTGCCATGGCAGATCGGCGCGGTGATGTGAGCGAAAGGAAGAATATTCATGGCCAGAACTGATCTTTCAGGACAACGCGTCCTGATCACGGCAGCCGCGCAAGGGATCGGCCGAGCCAGCGCGCTGGCCTTTGCCCGCGCCGGTGCGACAGTGATCGCGACCGATATCAACGAGGCCGGACTGCAGGGGCTGGAGGGCTGTCGGACCGCGCGCCTCGATGTGCTGGACAGCAGCGCCGTTACGGCATTCTGCGCCGATCTCGGGCCAGTCGACGTGCTGTTCAATTGCGCCGGGGTGGTCCATGCCGGCAGCATCATGGAGGCCAGTGACGCTGATCTTGACTTTGCCTTCGACCTGAACGTCAAGGCGATGGTGCGGATGATCCGCGCCGTTCTGCCGGGTATGGTTGATCGGGGGCAGGGGGCAATCATCAACATGTCCTCGGTGGCTTCATCGGTGAAGGGGGTGGCGAACCGCTTCGCCTATTCCACGACAAAGGCCGCGGTGCTGGGGCTGACAAAGTCGGTCGCCGCGGATTATGTCGGACAGAACATTCGGTGCAATGCGATCTGCCCCGGGACGGTGCAGTCGCCCTCGCTGGACCAGCGGCTGGCAGCGACGGGGGATTACGACGCCGCGCGCGCGGCCTTTGTCGCCCGCCAACCGATGGGACGCATTGCCGATGCGGAAGAAATCGCCGATCTTGCAGTTTACCTCGCCGGTGCGACCTATACCACTGGTCAGGCCGTCTGTGTCGACGGCGGCTGGACTATCTGAGACAAGGAGCCGACATGAAATTCCTCCGCTATGGTGCCGCGGGCGCCGAAAAGCCCGGCCTGATGCATGGCGACGGCACCATCCGCGATCTTTCCGGGAATCTCGCCGACCTGTCAGGCGCGGCACTGCATCCCGATGAGATCGCACGCTATTCCGCGCTGGACGTGGATGCGCTGCCGGTCGTCGAGGGGAACCCGCGTTTGGGGCCACCCATTGCCGGAACGGGCAAGTTCATCTGCATTGGCCTGAACTATGCCGACCACGCCGCGGAAAGCGGAATGGATGTTCCCCCTGAGCCCGTCATCTTCATGAAGGCCACCAGCGCGATCTGCGGTCCGCATGATCCCATCGTGATCCCCCGCGGTTCGCAAAAGACCGATTGGGAGGTCGAACTGGCCGTCATCATCGGCAAGCGGGCAAAGTATGTCTCCGAACAGGATGCAATGGATCATGTCGCCGGCTTTGCGGTGACGAATGACGTCTCGGAACGGGCGTTCCAGGCCGAACGCGCGGGTCAGTGGACCAAGGGCAAGTCCTGCGACAACTTTGGCCAGATCGGGCCATGGCTGGTGACGCCTGACGAGATTGCCGATCCGCAGGATCTGCGCATGTGGCTAAAGGTGAACGGCGAGACGATGCAGGATGGCTCGACCCGCACCATGGTTTATCAGGTGCCCTTCCTGATCCACTATCTCAGCCAGTTCATGACCCTGCATCCGGGGGATGTCATTTCGACAGGGACACCGCCGGGGGTGGGGATGGGAATGAAGCCACCCCGTTATCTCAAGCCCGGCGATGTTGTCGAACTTGGAATCGACGGACTGGGAGATCAACGACAGCAGGTCGTCGCGGACGATTGACCGCTTTGATCGGCGCGGCCGCCTTGGGAAAGTGCAGGGCGGCCGCAGCGGCCTGAAGCGGGTCCCCGGAGCCTGACGGACCGGAGGCTCCTGATGCGTCACGGGATACGTGATGCCGCTATCGGAACAATTTACAGGGCCGGCCCTGCACTTGGCGATCAGGTTGGTGTGGAGGGGCTGGTGCCAGTCTGTTCCACATTGGTACGCGCGGGACGACGCAGTACAATCAGCCCCGAGCCCACGATAAGCGCGGCCCCAACCAGCATGCCCGCGGCCGGAACGTCACCGAACACGAGGAAACCGAACAAACCGCCCCAAACCAGCAGTGAATATTGCAGCGGCGCCACCACCGACGCATCGGCCAGTTTGAGGGCGCGGGTGACCAGCATATGCGCTCCTGTCGCCACCACGCCCAGCAGGAACAGCAATGCGAGGTCGCTGCCCGATTTGAGCGGCTGCCAGTCAAGGGGCGCCAGCAACAGGCCCGCCGCTGCGGCCGCCGCAATCTGGAACAGGACCAGATCGCGGTCCGGTGTCTGGCGCAGGGACCGTCCCAGGATCATGATGGCGGCAAAGGCCGCCGTGCCCAGCAGCGCGAACAGCGCGCCGAGACCGGACAGCTGCAGGGACGGCGCCAGAAGGATCAGCACGCCAACAAAGCCCAGGCCGACCGCGCTCCAGGTCTTGGCGCTGACGCGCTCTTTCAGCAGGAAGGGAGAGATCGCGACGACGTAAATCGGCGCGGCCATCCAGAAGGCCATGACATCGACCAGCGGCATGTAGGATACTGCAAGGTAAAAGCAGAACACCTCGGCCGTCGCACAGATTGCACGCAGGGCCTGCAGGCCGGGACGGGGCGCCGATCTCACGCGCGCAATCATGTCGCCTCCGCGCAGGAGAAAGGGCGCCATCATCAGGCCCGCCGCGACCGAACGCAACAGGATTACCTGGGCAACACCGTAGTCGGCCACCAGCCATTTGCCGATCGCGTCGTTCAGTGCAAAGGCCGCCATACCCAGCAGCATCAACAGCGCACCGGCCATGTTGCCAGACATGTTGGATCCCATTCCAAGCCCCGTTGTCCGCCGTGCCACCGGCGCCGCTGTCGGCGCCGGTGGTCATGTCATATGTGCAGGATCGTCACGTGCCGGAGCTCAGTTGGCCGCCCGCAGTTCGGACAATGCCTGCTGGACCTGATCGACGACATCGGCCCCGATCGCAGCCTTGTGCTTTTCATAAACGACCTGGGACTTTTCAAGCATCTCTTCCTGATCCTCGGGGGAGATGGTGTTGAACTGCAGGCCGGCTTCCTGCATCTTTGCCAGCGACTGCTGGTTCAGTTCCTGGATAGCCTGACGTTCGACATCGCGTCCCACGACGGCGCAATCGCGCAGCGCCTGCTGTTCTTCGGGCGAATAGCTTTCGAAGATCGCCTTCGAGAAGAGGAACAGGAACGGCGTGTAAGCATGCTTGGTTTCGCTGATATAGGACTGCACCTCATAGAACTTTGAGGTATCGATCGTCACGTAGGGATTTTCCTGTGCATCGATGGCCTTCGTTTCCAGCGCCGAGAAGACTTCGCCAAAGGACATGGGAGTTGCGTTCGCGCCAAAGTTCGAGAAGGTGTCGAGGAAGATGTTGTTCTGCATGACGCGAACCTTCATCCCCTCGAAGTCTTCCCATTTGGTGATGGGACGCTGAGAGTTCGACATGTTGCGGAAGCCGTTCTCCCAGTAGGCGAGGTTGACCAGCCCGACCTCGTCCAGCTTTCCGTTCAGCATGTCACCGAAGGGGCCGTCCATGATGGCATAAGCCTCTTCGGGCGTGCGGAACAGGAAGGGCAGGTCAAAGACGCCAAGCGCTGGCACCATGCCGACCAGCGGTGACGACGAAGTCACGACCGCTTCCTGCAGACCGCTGCGCAGCGCCTGCGTGGCCTGCAGGTCGCCACCAAGCGCCCCGCCCCAGAACCCCTGCATCTTCATCTTGCCACCGGTCTTTTCGTCCAGGCATGCCTGCATCGCCTGCATGCCGTTGTTGACCGGATGATCCTCGTTGATGCCGTTCGAGACGCGGAAAGTCCGGTCCTGGAATTGTGCCAGGGCAGGGCTGGCCGCGGCCAACACGGTGGTCAGGCACAAGGCTGCCTTCAGAATGGAATGTTTCATGGTTTCCTCCCGTTTTTTGGTCTTTGTTCAATAGAACCAGTTTGCCGGAATGATCACGATGCTGGGGAACGCCACCAGCAGCAGGATCACCAGGATCTGCGCGATCAGGAATGGCCAGACACCGCGGATCACCTTGCCTAGGGGCACGCGCCCGACGCCGCTGACGACGTTCAGCACCACGCCCACCGGCGGTGTCAGCAGGCCGATGCAGCAGTTCATGATGAACAGGACACCGAAATAGACCGGATCGATGCCGGCCTTGGCGATGATCGGCATCAGCACCGGAGTCAGGATCAGGATCGTGGGCGTCAGGTCGAGTGCCGTGCCCACGATCAGGATCAGCGCCATGATCGCCAGCATCAGCAGCCTGGGATTCTCGATCAGCGGTTCGATATAGCCCGCGATCTCGGCGGGAATGTTGGCAGCGGTGATCAGCCATGCCGAAACCAGCGCCGCGCAGACCAGGAACATGATCGCCGCCGTTGTCCGGCCGGCAGAAATAAGGACATGCGGCAGGTCGGTCAGCTTGAGTTCTCTATACACGAACATGCCGACAAACAGGGCATAGAAGGCGGCGATGACGGCCGCCTCGGTCGGCGTCACCACGCCCAGCTTGATGCCGCCCAGGATGATGACCGGCATCCCGAGCGCCCATATGGCCCGCCCCGAGGCGCGCCCCCTGTCGGCCCAGCTGGCCCGGAGGAGTGTCTCAACACGGTCGTTGCGGGCCACGATCAACCAGGTGACGACCAGTGCGACACCCATCAGCACGCCGGGTACGATACCGGCCATGAACAACTTCGAGATCGAGACGTTGGCGGCGACGCCAAAGATGATGAAGGCCATCGAGGGGGGGATTACCGGCGCAATGACGCCGCCCGCGGCGATCAGGCCCGCCGATCGGGGCACATTGTAGCCTGCGCGCGCCATCATGGGGATCAGGATCGCCGCCAGTGCCGCCGTGTCCGCCGCGGCCGAACCCGAGATCGAGGCCATGATGACGGCCGCGATGATCGCCACTAGGCCGAGGCCTCCGCGGATATGCCCCACGCAGGTGATCGCAAACTCGATGATGCGCTTGGACAGGCCGCCCGCGTTCATCAACTCGCCAGCCAAGATAAAGAACGGAATGGCCAGCAGGGTGAAGGTATCCGCGCCGATCAGCATGTTCTGGGCGATGATCTGGGTGTTGAACATGCCCATGAAGGACATCAGCACCACGCCGCAGAAGATCAGCGCAAAGGCGACCGGCACCCCGATGGCCATGGCGCCCAGCAACGAGACGATAAAGATCAGAAGCGTCATTCGCCACGCCCCCGGATGCTGCCTTCGGGCAGCGTTTCGTCCATCTCACCGCCAAAGCCGCTGATCTCGGCCTCGGTCATCCTGCCCGTCACCAGGCGGAACAGCCGTTCAAGCGTGATCAGGATGATGCCCGCGCCGGTGAACAGTCCGATGCCATAAACCCAGGCCATCGACAGTCCGGTGACAGGCGCGCTCATGCTGGCGTTGATGGGCAGCTGCTTCCAGGTGCCGTGGGTCAGGACGCCGGCGCAGCCCAGGATCAGCAGGTCGGACAGCCCCATCAGCACGAGGCGGCCACGGCGGCCGAACTGCGCCACGACGGTTTCCATGCCCATGTGTTGGCGGTGATGATAGGCCACAACCGCTCCGATGAAGGTCAGCCAGACAAAGGCAAAGCGGGACAGCTCGTCTGATACGGCAATGCCCGAGTTCATGGTATAGCGCATGACGACATTGACAAAGACCATGATGGCCATTGTGGCCAGCAGCAGGGCCAGCAGGATGTCGAGCAACCGGAAGAACAAAGGGACGGCGCGGGCCATGTCAGATCCTTTCGCCAAGGCCGCGCCCGACCAGGTTGCGCATCAGCTCCCGGGTGCCGAAACGCCACTCGGGGCAACGGTCCGTGCGATCAACCCAGTTGACCAGCCGTCCCAGTTGCGGAGAGGCGATCTCGACCCGATCACCGACCTCGTGAGTGAAGCCCTGGCCTGCCCCTCGGCGGTCCTGAACAGGGGCAAACATCGTGCCAAGGAACAGCACAACCCCGTCGGGATACTGATGCGAGCGATTCAGAAGCTGGCCCACCAGATCCCGGGGGCTGCGGCTGATGGCCTCCATCCGGCTTTCTCCGGTCATGACAAAGCCGTCCTCTCCTTCGACCCGCAGCGAAACCCGCGCATGGTTCAGGTCATCATGGGTGAAGCGGTCGTCGAACAGGCGAATAAAGGGACCGATCGCGCAGGAGGCATTGTTGTCCTTGGCCTTGCCCAGAAGCAGCGCTGAACGACCCTCCACATCGCGAAGATTGACATCGTTGCCGAGGGTCGCGCCGAGGATGGAGCCGTCCGACCGCACAACCAGCACAACCTCGGGCTCGGGATTGTTCCATTCGGACATCGGATGGATGCCCACCTTGTCGCCGCATCCGACCGAAGACATCGGCTGTGCCTTGGTGAAGATCTCGGCATCCGGGCCGATACCGACTTCCAGATACTGGGACCACAGGCCCATTTCCTGCAGCAGCGCCTTGACCTGTTCCGCCTTTTCGGAACCGGCCCGCACGTCGCGCAGACTGTCGCCGATCACCGGGGCCAATCGGGCGCGCACCTCATGGGCGCGGGCGCTGTCGCCGCGGGCCTGTTCCTCGATCACCCGCTCCAGCATGCTGTCGGCAAAGGTCACCCCGGCCGCCTTGATGGCCTGCAGATCGACCGGGGGCAGAAGGTGCCCGGCCGTATCGTCCAGAAAACCGGTCAAAGGTCCAAGGCTGGGCAAATCGGGAGCCGTGACCACCTCATGCAGGTCGGCACGTTCCAGAAGGCCGGACATCGTCGAGGACACACCGGCCAGATCGAACAGATGTGCATCCCGCACCACCACAGGGCAGGGGCCGCCGTGGCCATCAGACCAGACTCGCCCCAACAGGATCGCACGATCCGCATCCTCCGGCAAAAGCATGGAAGCCTTCAACGCCTGCTTTGCAGCCAACTGCCCCTCCGTCACATGCCGACGCTCCTCCAGCGCCGCGTTGTCCGACAATGTCAGACAACAGTATGACATGACCCTAAGGGCCTGTGCGCGCGCCTGTCCACAGGAATCTTTGGACGCGCCGCGGGCTAGGTCAGGAATAGAATTCCAGCCGCAAGGCCACCCGCTCGGCTGAATTGGCCATATGTGTCCGCATGGCGTCCCTTGCGCGCATGGGGTCGCGGGCTGCGATGGCATCGCGCAGTTCCGTGTGTTCGCGGTTCACGATCATCACGATCTCGTCCAGCCTGATCCGCTCGCGCGACTCCACGATACTCAGCATCACCCGGTCCGAGATCGCGCGGAGGAATTGGACGAAATAATCGTTTCCTGTGGCACCGGCGATGGTCCGGTGAAAATCGAGATCGGCCAGGATGCCGTCGCCAGCTCCTTCGAGGGCAGTCATCCGGGTTATTGCCTCGTCCATTTGTTGCAGGTGTTCGGCACGATGATAAATTGCAGCCAAACCTGCAGCCTCGATTTCCAGCGGTACGCGCAACTGGAACAGGTCCCGGAACATGTGCCTGTCCATCTGCCCGCCATCGTCCAGACGAATATGGCGTGTCGGGCGGACGGTCACGAAGGCGCCGACACCCTGACGAGTCTCGATCATGCCTTCGTTGCGCAATTGCGCGATGGCTTCGCGGATGACGGTGCGGCTGACGCCAAAGCTTTTCGACATGGCATGTTCGGTGGGCAGCTTGTCACCGGGCTTCAGCGTTCCTTTCTGGATCTGCTGCGAAAACTGCGCCGCGATGCGGGTCGGCAAGTGTTCCGTGCGCATGATCTGAGTGAAATCACCGCTCATCGTCCAGCTCCTTTGAGGCCTGCCTTTGCCAAGTCAGGGCAAATCGATCTGGCAGCCCGGGTTCAACGTCATCTTCGGATCCAGCGCCTGCTTGATTGACGCCAGAAGCTGACGCTGTACCGCAGGCAGCCGGGCTTCGAAATCGTCCTTCTTCAGCCGCCCGATGCCGTGTTCCGCGCTGATCGACCCGTTGTAACGATCGAGGACCTCATTCACGATCTTCTTGGCCTTCAGGATCTGGTCTTCCGCCCGGTCGATGCCCTGTTCATGGTCGGGCAGGACATTCAGATGCACATTGCCATCGCCGACATGCCCATAGGACACGCAGATGCAACTTGGCAGCTGCGCGATGACCGCCGCCTCGGCTTCGGCCACGAACTCTGCCAGCCGCGACAATGGCACTGAGATATCGGTGCGCAGATGCCGCCCGCGTTGCGCCTGTCCCAGGTTCATCCCTTCACGGATCGCCCAAAGATTGCGGGCCTGCGCCTGTGATTGCGCAATCACTCCGTCGACAGCCAGTCCAGCCTCGAAGGCAGCCTCCAGGAACTTGTGCATCAGGCCGTCGATATCGACCATACCAGAGCCCGAAATCTCGACCAGGGCATAGGCGGGGTGGGTCGGGTCCAGAGGGATGGGCAGGTCCGGCATCGCCTCGCGCGCCAGTTCGATCGCCAGTGGGGGCATGAACTCGAAGGCGGACATCAGGTCGCAGCAGTCCCGCCGCGCGCGGCGGTAAAGTTCGATCGCATCTTCCAGCCGGGGCAGGGACACCAGTGCCGTGGCCACCTGATCGGGCGCGGGCAGCAGCTTGACTGACACGGCGGTGATGAGGCCCAATGTCCCCTCGGCACCGATGAAAAGCTGCTTGAGGTCGATGCCGCGATTATCCTTGCGCAATTGTGACAGCCCGTCAAAGACCTGACCATCCGGCAGCACGACCTCCAGCCCCAAAACCAGTTCGCGCGTCATGCCATATCGGAGCACGTTCACGCCGCCAGCGTTTGTCGACACGTTGCCACCGATCTGACAGCTGCCCTGCGCGCCAAGGGTCAACGGAAAGAACAGCCCTACCGCCGTCACGGCCTCCTTGATCTGCTCAAGGACCGCACCGGCCTCGACCACCGCCGAGAAATTATCGGCGTCGAGGTAGCGGATACGGGACATGCGCTCCAGGCTGACGATGACCTGTCGGGCAGGGGCATCAGGCACCGCCCCCAGCACCAGGCCGGTGTTTCCGCCTTGCGGAACGACCTGCAGATCCAAGGCGATGGCGGCGCGCATGCAGGCCTGCACATCGCCAGTGTTTCGCGGCCGCAAGACTGCAACAGCATCGCTTTGCACATCGCCGTGCCAGTCACGGCAATAAGGCACAACCGCCGCACCCGACACCACCATGTCCGGTCCCAGCATCTCGATCAACCGCTCCAACCGGGAACTGCCGGCATTGTCGAGAGCATCTTGCGTCTTCACATCGGTCATTTCGTGGGTGCCGTTCATGGCATCGCCTCATGAGTCTTGATGTTTGCAGGTCATCAGACAATCATACTAATGTAATCAGGCTGATTTGCCAGCCGGGATCCGAGGAGGAGCGCGCGGATGCATGTCCTGACCATAGGGGCGGCCGGAATGCTGGGCCGAAAGCTGACACAGCGTCTGGTGCGGGATGGCGCGCTTGCAGGACGGCCGGTGGAGGTCCTCACCCTGGCCGATATGGTTGCCCCCGAGGCGCCCGATGGGTTTTCGGGCAAGGTCCGGCTGGTGTCCGCGGATCTTTCCGCACCAGGGACAGCCACAGACCTGATCGAGGCACGGCCCGACGTGATCTTTCATTTTGCCGCGATTGTTTCAGGCGAAGCCGAAGCCGACTTCGAAAAGGGCTACCGGATCAACCTTGATGGAACCCGCGATCTGTTCGAGGCGATCCGTCTGGCCCATCTTGAGGATGGATACCGTCCGCGGGTGGTCTTCGCGTCCTCGATTGCGGTGGTGGGGGCTCCATTGCCTTATCCGATCCCGGACGATTTCCACACAACACCGCTGACAAGCTATGGCACGCAGAAGGCGATCAGCGAACTGCTGCTGGCCGATTATACCCGGCGCGGATTTCTTGACGGCATCGGGATCAGGTTGCCGACCATCTGCATCCGGCCTGGCGCGCCCAACAAGGCGGCGTCAGGGTTCTTTTCTAACATCCTGCGCGAACCGTTGGTCGGACAAGAGGCCGTCCTGCCCGTTCCCGACAGCATCCGGCACTGGCACACGTCTCCGCGCTCCGCGGTCGGGTTCATGATCCACGCCGCCAGCATGGATCTGGACCAGGTGGGGCCGAGGCGAAGCCTCTCCATGCCGGGCGTCAGCGCCACTGTCGGCGATCAGATCGAGGCGCTGCGCCGCGTGGCCGGCGATGCGGCGGTCGCCCTGATCAGGCGCGAACCCGACGCAGCCATAACCCGCATGTGCGAAGGCTGGGCGCCGGGATTCGAGGCGACCCGTGCCCGCGAACTGGGCTTTGTTGCCGAAGACCGGTTCGATGACATCATCCGCGCCCATATCGAGGACGAATTGGGTGGCACGATATGAACAGGATTGCGTTTCTGGGGACCGGGCTGATGGGTGCCCCGATGGTTCAACGGCTGCTTGCGGCGGGCCATCCGGTGACCGTCTGGAACCGCTCGCCGGACAAGGCAGAGGCGCTGGCGGCTGATGGTGCCATGCCTGTCTCCGATCCCGGGCAGGCCGTGGCTGGCGCCGACTTCGTCTTCACCATGCTGTCGGATGGGCCCGCCGTGGCCGAGATGCTGTTCAACCGCGGCGTGGCCAATGCCATGTCACGAGGAGCGGTGTTGATCGACACCTCCTCCATCGCCCCGGCCCAGGCCCGGGATCATGACGACCGCCTTCGGACCATGGGGATCGATGCGGTCGATTGTCCCGTTTCGGGCGGGGTCGTCGGCGCAAGGGAAGGCTCGCTTGCGCTGATGGCAGGGGGCGAGGCTGCGGTGATTGCGCGGATCACGGATGTCATGGCGCCGTTGGGCCGGCTGACCCATGTCGGGCCAGCAGGGGCGGGGCAGGTCTGCAAGTTGGCCAACCAGCAGATCGTGGCCATCACGATTGGCGCGGTGGCCGAGGCAATGACACTGGTCTCGGCCGGTGGCGCCGATCGCGCCAGGTTCCGCGAAGCGATCCGCGGCGGATTTGCCGAAAGCCGCATCCTGGAACTGCACGGCGGACGCATGGTTTCCCGGGAATTCCAGCCCGGTGGTCCGTCCCGGCTGCAACTGAAGGATCTGAACGCAGTGGCGGATCTGGCCGGCATGGCAGGATTGACCCTTCCCCTCACAGAAACGGTTCGGGCGGCATTCTCGGATTTCGTGGCCTCGGGCCATGGGGACACCGATCACAGCGGGTTGCTGCTGCATCTGGAAGCGATGAACCCCACATCCAAAAGCAAGGATCACCCATGACGGCACCCGACAATCCGCGCCGCCGCCTGCGTTCGCAGGACTGGTTCGACAACCCGGACCATGCCGACATGACGGCCCTTTATCTTGAACGCTTCATGAACTACGGCACGACGCCCGAGGAACTGCGGTCCGGCAAGCCCATCATCGGCATCGCCCAATCGGGCAGCGATCTGAACCCCTGCAACCGCCACCACCTGGATCTGGCCAAGCGCGTGCGCGACGGGATCCGGGATGCGGGCGGCATTCCCATCGAATTCCCGTCGCACCCCTTGTTCGAGAACTGCAAGCGACCGACCGCTGCCCTCGATCGCAACTTGGCCTATCTCGGACTGGTCGAGCTGCTTTACGGCTATCCATTCGACGGGGTCGTGCTGACCACAGGCTGTGACAAGACAACCCCCTCGGCGATAATGGCGGCGGCGACCGTCGATCTGCCGGCGATCGTGCTGTCAGGTGGGCCCATGCTGGATGGCTGGCACGAGGGCAAGCTGGCCGGGTCCGGCACGGTCATCTGGCAATCGCGTCGCAGGCTGGCGGCGGGCGAGATCACGCGGGACGAGTTCCTGCAGACCGCGCTCGATTCCGCACCTTCGATCGGGCACTGCAACACGATGGGCACCGCTTCGACGATGAACGCCATTGCCGAAGCGCTTGGCATGTCCCTGACCGGAGGTGCGGCCATTCCTGCAGCCTATCGCGAGCGTGGCCAGATGGCTTATCGCACCGGGTTGCGCGCGGTGGAACTGGTGCGAGAGGATATCCGCCCCTCGCATGTCTTGACGCGGGCGGCGTTTTTGAACGCGATCCGCGTCAATTCCGCAATCGGAGGTTCGACCAACGCGCAGCCGCATCTGATGGCGATGGCCCGGCATGCGGGTGTGGAGCTGAATCCCGAAGACTGGCAGCGGCATGGATATGATATTCCATTGCTGGCGAATGTCCAACCCGCGGGCGCCTATCTTGGCGAGCGTTTTCACCGTGCTGGCGGCGTTCCCGCCATCATGTGGGAGCTGCTGCAGGCCGGTCTGCTGGACGGCGATTGTCCGACCGTGACCGGCAAGACAATGGCACAAAATCTTGTTGGCCGGGAAAGTACGGACCGCGAGGTAATATGGCCTTTCGAGTCGCCCATGATGAAGCGGGCAGGTTTTCTGGTGCTGCGGGGCAACCTGTTCGATTTTGCCATCATGAAGACCAGCGCCATCTCAAACGAGTTTCATGCCCGCTACCTTTCCCAGCCGGGGCAGGAAGGCACGTTCGAGGGCACTGCCTTTGTTTTCGACGGATCGGCGGATTATCATGCGCGGATCAACGACCCTGCGCTGGAGATCGACGAGTGCTCGATCCTGGTGATCCGTGGTGCCGGCCCCCTCGGCTGGCCCGGTGCGGCCGAGGTGGTGAACATGCAGCCCCCCGACCGCCTGATTAAGCGCGGCATCCGCAGCCTGCCGACGATCGGTGACGGTCGACAGTCCGGCACGGCCGACAGCCCGTCGATCCTGAATGCATCGCCGGAAAGTGCTGCGGGCGGAGGTCTTGCATGGTTGCGCACCGGCGACAGGATCCGGATCGACTTGAACCATGGCCGCTGTGACATGCTTGTGGATGATGCCGAAATTGCGCGGCGGAAGGAAGACGGCATTCCGGCTGTCCCGGATTCAGCCACTCCCTGGCAAAGGCTCTATCGTGCAACGGTGACCCAGCTTGCAGAAGGCGCGACAATTGAGGGAGCAGATGATTTTCAACAGATCAGCAAGGCGATGCCGCGGCACAATCATTGAGTCTGTCCCTGCCGCCCAACACAGTGACGGCAGGGTGGATGTCGTGGAAATAATGAGCATGGCTTGATTTTGAGGATTGTGGGTTGTCAGGCCTAGAGCATCGCGAACGGGCTTGTGGCTCTGAATGCCCGCTGCTCCAGAACGCCCGGAGTTGTCGTAGAATGATACGCCACTTTGAGGCAGTTGAATCGGTTGGGGACGATTACCTGCTGAGGCGGTCCAGCAATGCGAGGAAGTGGCTCCAGTTGTTTTGGAGAAGAAGAGCGGATGATAGCGAGACAGGGCTAAGGACATTGTCTCGGATCCGCTCCGGGGCGGCGAGCCTCAACGCAGGCTCAACCCGAACTGACAAACGCGGGGTTGAAACCACGTGGCATGGCTCTTGAGCTGTGGCGAACAAGTCGGAACGACGAGCGCAAGAATAAACGTTCTTTGGCAGGCGGCACTCGATGCTGCCGTCGCCGCTGCAGTCTTTGAGGCCAAGTGAATTCACCAATCCTGCCCCGCAGGATCCGCTATGCTCCGGAGTATTCCGTCTGCAAGCCCCATTTGCAACGCTTCTTATCACCCGCAAGAGACTTGCTGCAGATCCCTCCAATGAGAAATATTTAGCAAAAATTACCATTGTTGGTACAACAGTCTGCATACCTTTCTGCAGCGGTTGTGCCATGGGCCGCAGCGTCAATTCCAAAACTGGAAACCGGTCGTGCATGAACCCCATGATGTGATACATTAGGTGGTGCCACTACGATGCGGCCTTCCTCGTCGTAGGTGAGGCTGGTTTGCCTTTGGATGTCCGCATGTCCGTGAAGCAGCTTGCAGTTTGGTTTCCCGGATCAGAAGGGCATGATTATGGAAAACTGGATTCCGAGCAGCCCAAGCGCGACTGCCGGGATCATTCCCGACGATGCCCTCATCTGACGCCGCAGAGTATCAAGGGCAGGAGCGGTCGCAGGGGATCTAGATGTCCCGTAAAAATTCGATCCGCAATGGACGAGGGACATAGCCTCTGCCTGGCATCAAGCCAAGGTGCGTCTCGCGCCTCGCCGCAGGGTAAGGGTTATCCCCCGCTGATGGTATTGCATTTAACAGGCTTCAAGCATAGTGCCACGGTAATGCAAAGAGCAAATATCCGACCGGGGCGACGACAGCGAATGGGAGAAGCTGAAAAACCATGCTTGCGTGACTTGGCCCGCGACACAGCAGACTAGACGCGCCACTGCCTTTGGTTTGCCGACGGCTTCCACATTCGGTCCTCGGCAAACTGCTGTCGGATATTTAGCTCGACGGCTGGAAGGTATCTGGCGAAACGGGCCAACCTGCTGACCAACCGATCGCAATGCCATCACCCCGTATGCTCAAAGCTTGGCAGAACGCGATTACCAGGTTGCGTGGCAAGACCTCTTGCCCGTTAATTCTATGCCGTTAAAGGAGAGTGTATGCCCAGGCCAAGCCATGGCTCCGCGAAGGAGGCGCTGACCGCATCCCACGCCAAGGCGGCAGTTTCCCACCTGATGCTTTTTGACCGAAAACCACAAGAGCGTCTTGTGCTGGCGCAGGGTTCTCGTAGGCGCGGAAATGAGGTTGAGGGCGAGACGAAGCCCGCCATCATGCCGCATAAAGACAGCCATACAAGATGACTGCCGGTATCGCACGATCAGCAGGATCTGCTATTGCACATCACGAAAATGCAGCTCTAGGTTGCTTGGATGGCGGCACCGTGATCTTGCTCAAGGTGGAATGGGATCAAGCTTCGGGGGTGCTATGGAGTGGGACGACTGACAAGGCGTGCAGCTGGCTATCCGCAATGCAAGATGTCGGGCCGCATGATGGCGGTGCCACTGCGAAGAAAGATTTCTAGAACAGACATATGGCTATGGATGACTGCTGCTGAACCCGCAGATGCATTGCCGGCGCGTGCCCGATGCAGGGACATGCGTCAAAGTCACTGCGCGTGAAGGCTTGGAACCCAAGCAAGCCTGCCGATCGCCTTTATGCAACGCGAGGGGAGCGAAAGCAGTCTATGATCACGCGACAGCCGCTGACGGGAACCAAAGGAAAACGATGCAGTTGGAGCTTGATGTGCGGGAGGATGGCAAGATGGCACCAAGGGCGAACTGGAAGGGCTTCCTGCAGATCGGCGAGGTCAGTTGTCCTGTCTCTCTTTATACGGCCGCGTCCACGTCCGATCGGGTGTCCTTTCACACGCTGAACCGCGAAACGGGCCACAGGGTCCGGCGTCAATACGTCGACAGCGGAACCGGACAACCGGTCGAGCGCGATGACCAAGTAAAGGGATACGAGACAGCGGCAAACGAATATATCGTCCTTCAGCCTGATGAGATCGCCGCTGCTGTTCCGGACAGCGACAAGACATTGGCGGTTTCGACCTTTATCGCGTGCAGCGACATCGACGACGTGTTCTTCGACAAGCCTTATTATCTGGTTCCCTCGGACGAGAATGCAGAGGAAGCCTTTGCGCTTATCCGCGAAGGCATGCGGGCAAAGCAAGTGGCGGCACTGGCGCAGACAGTGCTGTTTCGCCGTGTCCGGACCGTATTGATACGCGCTCATGGCGACGGGCTCATTGCAACGACGCTGAACTTCGATTACGAGGTGCGCGCCGCAGAGGAAGCTTTCCAGGACATGCCCAATACAAGGGTGACGGGTGAAATGCTGGAGCTCGCAGAACACATCATCCATACCAAGATGGGCGAATTTGATCCTGAAAGCTTTGACGACCGGTATGATGCGGCACTGGCAGAGCTGGTCAAGGCCAAGCTGGAGGGCCGTAAGTTTTCGCCCAGGAAAGAGCCCAGGCAGGACAAGGTCGTCAACCTGATGGCTGCCTTGCGCGAGAGCGCCGAACTGGCCGGCAAGGAGAAAGGCACACGCAGCCGGTCGAAATCTGCCGGCACCCGTACACCATCGGGTGCCAAGACCGCAGGCAGGGCGAAATCGAAATCTGGTGACGATGACCGTCAGGCCAGCTGACAATGGCAAAGCTCGACCAATATCGAAAGAAGCGGAATTTCGGCCTCACGCCCGAGCCGGACAGCCAGATATCTTCTGCGAGCGGTCATTCCTTTGTCATCCAGAAGCACGCGGCACGGCGTCTTCACTATGACCTGCGGCTGGAGATGGAGGGCGTGCTGCGCAGCTGGGCCGTCACGAAAGGGCCCAGCCTCGTGCCCGGCGAGAAGCGGCTTGCCGTTCATGTCGAAGATCACCCACTGGACTACGCGGATTTCGAAGGGACCATCCCCAAGGGGCAGTATGGCGGCGGCACTGTCATCGTATGGGATCGAGGGCAATGGGTGCCGGTTGCAGATCCCGAGCACGGCTTTGCCAAGGGGCACCTTGAATTCGAGTTGCAGGGGGAAAAACTGTCAGGCCGCTGGCATCTGGTCAAGATGCAGGGCAAATCCCGCGAAGCGCGTGAGAACTGGCTTCTGATCAAGGGGGAAGATGCTGCAGCGCGCGACGAAGGCGCTTTGGACATTCTTGAAGAACGCCCCGAGTCGGTCAAGACAGGCCGGACGGTCGAAGAGGTGGCCGCGGAGGGGCCGGCATCCGGCAGGCGTCCTGCAGAGAAGACATCTGGCGAAACTGAAGGCGTCAATCCTTCTGCCATCACGGGCGCCAGAAAGGCCCCGCTGCCGGACTTTGTCGCGCCGGCGCTGGCTACTCTGAAACGCGCGCCCCCGACGGGGAACAACTGGCTGCACGAGATAAAGTTTGACGGCTATCGGCTGCAGGCACGCATCGACGGGCAGGATATCAGGCTGCTGACCCGTGGCGGGTTGGACTGGAGCGACAGGTTCGGTCCCGAACTGGTGGATGGCCTTAGCCGTTTGCCGGTGAAAACCGCCCTGATCGACGCGGAGGTCGTGGTCGAGGCCGGCGGAGGTGCGTCCAGTTTTTCGGCCCTGCAGGCCGACCTGAGTGCGGGCCGCACGGACCGGTTCGTCCTGTACCTCCTGGACCTTCTCTATCTGGACGGCCAGGATCTGCGGAAGGCCCCTCTTTGTCAGCGAAAGGATGCGCTGGAAAAGCTGGTCCCCGCGGAGCAGGGCCGGATCCGGTTCAGCAGTCATTTCAAGGAGAGCGGTGGGCTCGTTCTGAGGCATGCCTGCCGTCTCAGCCTCGAAGGCCTTGTTTCCAAGAAAGCCGATGCTCCCTACCGCTCCGGTCGCGGCACCACTTGGATCAAGTCGAAATGCTCCGAGCGGCAGGAGTTCGTCATCGCGGGATATGTTCCGTCAAGCACCTCGAACCGTGCGGTAGGATCTCTTGTTCTGGGCGTTCATCATGAAGGGCATCTTGAACATGTCGGCCGCGTAGGGACCGGGTTCACAACCAGTGTCGCGGAAAGCTTGTATGAAACGCTGGACAGGCTTCGAACCAAAACACGCCCTTTTCGGGATCCCCTGACTGCAGACCAGAAACGACAGGTGCTTTATGTACGGCCAGAACTGGTGGCCGAGGTCGAGTTTCGTGCCTGGACTGCGGACGGGCAATTGCGACATGCTTCGTTCAGAGGGCTGCGCGAGGACAAGCCTGCTGCCGAGATCGTGCGCGAGGCAAACTGGCAGAAGGATCAAAAGGCTACGGCCCCGCGCCGCAAGGTCGCGCTGACTCATGCAGACAGGGTTTATTGGCCCGATGTCGGTGTCACGAAGGAAGGTCTGGCTGATTATCATGCCGATATCTGGCCCCATATTGCCCCCCATATCGTGGGGCGTCCTTTGGCGCTGTTGCGGGTCCCGAATGGCATCGGGGGAAAGAGCTTTTTTCAGAAGCATGCATGGAAAGGCATCAGCAAGCATGTCAGGATGCTGAGCGACCCGAAGGACAAGGCAGGCGAACCCTTGATAGCCATCGATGATCTGGACGGGCTGCTGGCGCTCATTCAGTCTGCAGTTCTGGAAATTCATCCTTGGGGCGTCATGGGTCCTGACCTCGAACGGCCCGACATCATCACCATGGATCTCGATCCCGGAGAGGGTGTGTCATGGGAGGCAGTCATCGATGCCGCCCTGGAGGTGCGACAGCGTTTGTCCGATGCAGGATTGGAAGCCTATGTGAAGACTTCAGGCGGGAAAGGGCTGCACATCGTCTCGCCACTCAAGCCCGAGGCAGAATGGCCTGCGGTCAAGGCGTTCACCAAGTCCATCGCCACACGCATGGCCGCCGATGATCCGTCAAGATACGTGGCAACTGTTACCAAGTCAAAGCGTCGCGGCAAGATCCTGATCGACTACCTTCGCAACCAGCGCGGAATGACCGCAGTTGCTGCCTTCTCGCCGAGAGCACGTCCCGGTGCGCCAGTGTCGATGCCTCTGGCATGGGACGAACTCAGCCCCGCCATAGGTCCCGATTATTTCAACCTGCTCAACGCGCATACGCGGGTGCAGGCCCTGACGTCAGACCCATGGGAGGGATTTCGCAAAGCGGAGAAATCTCTGCCCCTTGTGTCATGAAAATTGACGCGCCCTGCCTGAACAGGCCTATTTCTTCTTGGTCTCGGCGCTGATGCTCTTGCGAAGCGCATCGACGATGTTGATGACATTGCCAGGCGCAGCAGCCTCCGCCGTTCTGGAGGAAGCCTTTCGCTTACGGCCCTTCTTCTTGGCATTGATGATGTCCAGCAGCCGTGCCTGAACCGGGTCCTTGACCATGGCCGGATCCCAAGGCGCCGTTCGTTGATCGATCAGCTTCTTGACCATCGACATCAACTGGGGATCAGGCCTTTCATGCTTCAGCTTGCCAAAATAGTTCGCCTCGTCCCGAACCTCGTCGCCATAGCGCAAGGTCCACAGGACAATTCCCTTTTCAGAAGGTTTCAGCATCACCGCCCTTTCACGGCGATACATGACCAAGCGTGATATGCCGACGGTACCGGTGGATTCCATGGCATCGCGGATGACGGCGAAAGCCTCGGCACCTATCTCGTCATTGGGCATGAGGTAGTGAGGCTTGTCATACCAGACCCACCCGATCGAGTCGGCATCCACAAAGGCATCGATGTCGATGGTCCGCGTGCTTTCCAGTGCGACGGAATCCAGTTCGTCGTCTTCGAGGGTCACATAATCACCGTCGTCCCGCTCGTAGCCCTTGACCTCGTCATCCGGGTCGACAGGTTTGCCGGAGAGAGAGTCGACATACTGGCTGACCACGCGGTTTCCCGTCTTTTCATTTAATGTATGAAAGCGGACCTTCTCGTTATCTGTCGTTGCAGGTGTCATGGCGACGGGACATGTCACCAGCGACAGTTTCAGATAACCCTTCCAATAGCTGCGCGGCGCCATCGTCACACTCCTGCCGGTCCAGACAGGAACGACAAGGGGGTCGCTTGGTTCCCGTGCCGCTTTTGGCGTCATGGTGAAAGCCCCATCTCATGTTTGGCGATGTGCAAGACCAAAGATAGAAGCTCTAAGAATCGAGGCATCACAGGGCGGCTCGGCAACGCGCGCAGCGTCGCAAGCGAGGCAGGCAACTTGACAGAGAGATACTTGATTGGCGTTGATGATGTGACCGCCCCCCGACGGCATCTGATGTGCCAAGGTGGGTCTGCAACGAT
>NZ_JBKGUN010000172.1:0-3441 GCF_046462195.1 Paracoccus sp. (in: a-proteobacteria)
ATGCTCGACAGCAAGGGCGTGGTTCACCAGAGCCGCAACGACCTCTCGCCCGAGAAGGCGGAGTTCGCGCAGGCCACGCCCTTGCGTAGCATCGAAGAGGCGCTCGAAGGTGCGGACCTGTTCCTAGGCGTCTCGGGCCCAGGGCTCCTGACGCCTGAGATGGTGGCGCGCATGGCAGAGCGCCCGATCATCTTTGCACTTGCGAACCCCACGCCGGAGATCATGCCCGTGGAGGCACGGCAGGGGGCGCCGGACGCGCTGATCGCCACGGGGCGGTCGGACTTCCCCAACCAGGTGAACAACGTCCTCTGCTTTCCCTTCATCTTCCGCGGCGCGCTGGACGTGGGGGCGACGACAATCAATGACGAGATGAAGATCGCCTGCATCGAGGGTATCGCCGCACTGGCCCGCGCCACCACCGCCGCCGAGGCCGCCGCCGCCTATCGCGGGGAAACGCTAACCTTCGGCCCCGATTACCTGATCCCCAAGCCCTTCGACCCCCGCCTTGTCGGCGTCGTCAGCAGCGCGGTCGCCAAGGCCGCGATGGAAACCGGCGTTGCCTCCCGTCCCCTGGATGACCTGGAAGCCTACAAGCGCAAGCTGGACAGTTCGGTCTTCCGCTCGGCCTTGATCATGCGCCCGGTGTTCGAGGCCGCCGCGACCGCCACCCGCCGCATCGTCTTTGCCGAAGGCGAGGACGAACGCGTGCTGCGTGCCGCCAATGCCATGCTGGAGGAAACCACCGACGTTCCCATCCTGATCGGCCGCCCCGAGGTCATCGCCATGCGCGCCGAACGCGCCGGCCTGCCGATCCGGCCCGAACGCGACTTCGAGATCGTGAACCCGGAAAACGACCCGCGCTATCGCGATTACTGGGAAACCTATCACAGTCTGATGGCCCGGCGCGGGGTCAGCCCCGACATCGCCCGCGCGATCATGCGCACCAACACCACGGCCATCGGCGCCGTCATGGTCCACCGCTCTGAGGCCGACAGCCTGATCTGCGGCACCTTCGGACAATACGCCTGGCATCTGCAATATGTGCGGCAGGTGCTGGCGCGGGATGGCCTGTCGCCGGTGGGCGCCCTGTCGATGATCATCCTCGAGGATGGGCCGCTCTTCATTGCCGATACGCAGTGCCACAACGATCCCACGCCACAGCAGGTGATGGAGGCCGTGATGGGCGCCGCCCGCCATGTCCGCCGCTTTGGCCTGGCCCCAAAGATCGCGCTGTGCAGCCATTCGCAGTTCGGCAACACCGACAGCTATTCCGGCCGCAAGATGCGTGAAGCGCTGGCCATGCTGGACGCGCGGGAGCCCGATTTCATGTATGATGGCGAGATGCATGTCGATGCGGCGCTGGACCCGGATCTGCGGGAACGGATCTTTCCCGGCTCGCGGCTGGAGGGTGTCGCCAACGTGCTGATCTTTGCGGGAACCGACGCGGCCTCGGGCGTGCGCAACGCGCTGAAGATGCGCGCGGGCGGGCTGGAGGTCGGGCCGATCCTGATGGGCATGGGCAACCGGGCCCATATCGTGACGCCCTCGATCACCACGCGCGGACTGCTGAACATGAGCGTGCTGGCAGGCACCCCCGTCAACCACTACGGCTGATCCGATTCGCCCTGCCAGGGCAGCGTGATTGCAAACTCTGCGCCGCAGCAAAGTCTTTTTTGCCGCGGCGTTTTCTTTGCAAAACCGGATGGGCCTTTTGCCGGCTTATTTGCCTTGCGGACGACCGCTCCCGCTAACAAGGTTGCGCGCACGGCCCCTTCCTGCGTAACAAATCATCCATCTGATGGGGGGAGGGCCATGGCTTATCAGGATCTTTACGCGGCCTGGAGGGCCGATCCCGAGACATTCTGGACCAGCGCGGCAAAGGACATCGACTGGGCGGTGCCGCCAAGCCGCGCGCATTTCGACCAGGGACCGATGGGCGAATGGTTCGCGGACGGTATGGTCAACACCTGCTGGAATGCCGTCGATCGCCATGTGGAGGCGGGGCATGGCGACCGGCTGGCCGTGATCCATGACAGCCCGATGACGAACAGCGTGGTGCGCCTGACCTATGCGGAACTGCAGGACCGGGTGGCGCGTCTGGCGGGGGTTCTGGCGGCGCGCGGGGTCGGCAAGGGCGACCGGGTCATCATCTACATGCCGATGATCCCCGAAGCGCTGCAGGCGATGCTGGCTTGCGCACGGATCGGCGCCATCCATTCCGTCGTATTCGGCGGCTTTGCCGCGCATGAACTGGCGGTCCGCATCGACGACGCGAAGCCGCGCGCGATCATCGCGGCCTCCTGCGGACTGGAGCCGGGGCGCCTTGTTCCCTACAAGCCCCTGATGGACCGCGCCATCGCCGAGGCCACGCACAAGCCCGACGTCACGATCGTCTTTCAGCGCCCGCAATGTCAGGCCGACATGACCCCCGGCCGCGATGCGGACTGGGCCGAGGCAATGGCCGGCGCCACACCCGTGGACTGCGTCCCGGTCGAAGGCAATCATCCCGCCTATATCCTCTACACGTCCGGAACCACCGGCAAGCCCAAGGGCGTGGTGCGCCATACCGCCGGGCATCTCGTCGCGCTGGCATGGAGCGTGCCGAACATTTACGACATCGGTCCGGGCGACGTCTTCTGGGTCGCGTCGGACGTGGGCTGGGTCGTGGGGCACAGCTATATCGTCTATGGTCCGCTGGTGGCCGGTGCGACCACGGTCATGTTCGAAGGCAAGCCCGTCGGCACGCCCGATGCCGGAACCTTCTGGCGCGTCATCGCAGATCACCGCGTCAAATGCTTCTTCACCGCCCCGACCGCCATCCGCGCGGTCAAACGCGAGGATCCGCAGGGTCTGCTGGTGGGCCAGTACGACCTGTCATCGTTGCAGGCGTTGTTTCTGGCAGGAGAGCGCGCCGACCCCGACACCGTGACATGGGCCGAGGACCGGCTGAATGTGCCGGTGATCGACCATTGGTGGCAGACGGAGACCGGCTGGCCCATTGCGGCCAATCCGCTGGGGGTCGGCCTGCTGCCGATCCGCAAGGGCAGCCCCTCCCTGCCGATGCCCGGCTATGACGTGCAGGTTCTGGACGAGGCGGGCCACCCGGTTGCGCCGGGCACGCTTGGCGCCATCGCCATCAAGCTGCCCCTGCCCCCTGGCAGCCTGCCGACGCTGTGGAATGCCGAGGACCGGTTGCGCAAGGCCTATCTGGACCATTTCCCCGGCTTTTACGAGACCGGCGACGCGGGTTACGTGGATGACGACGGCTATGTCTATATCATGGCGCGCACCGATGACGTGATCAACGTCGCAGGGCATCGTTTGTCCACCGGCGCGATGGAAGAAGTGCTGGCCTCGCACCCCGCGGTTGCGGAATGCGCGGTGATCGGCGTGGCGGATCCCGTGAAGGGCCAGGCGCCACTTGGCACAGCAGGCCAAGTG
>NZ_JBKGUN010000173.1:0-7785 GCF_046462195.1 Paracoccus sp. (in: a-proteobacteria)
AAGGGTGCAGGCTCGAAAGGGCCTCGAGGGTTCGAATCCCTTCGTCTCCGCCATTTAACCTAGACAAGCCAGTCTCTATACCCGGCGCTGGCGGGATTCTTCGATGTGTTCGAGGGTTGTGCGGGTGAAGCTGTTCACCAGCCGCGGCGCAGAGAAGCCTGATTTTGATCTCCAACGCCGTATTTCTCCGGAGCTGATGACTGCGCCGAAACGGTGAACAGCTTAGTTGGCATTCAAATTGTTGTATATTTTGCGAGGCCTGTGTTTGGTTGGATCTGAGGGTCTTCTACGGCTGACGGGCCTGCGGTTGAACCCTATCCGCTCATAGCGCCTTTGGCAGATAGCAGAAGCGATCGACTCCGGACGCGGGTGAGTTGAGCCTACACCTGCGCGTGCTGAGGAACTTGCGGCCCTTCGGGACAGGGGAGGGTACAAACCAACAGCGACTAAAAGGGCGGAAAGCAGTCTGTCAGTGGTGCGGCAGAGCACGCGCTGGATCTGGCCGAAGCAGACACTCGGTGTGCTACGTCGCCCACCTGTCTCGGATAGCCACCCTCCTAGGAGTGCACGCGCGGGGGGGGGGGGACCCGATTGACGGCGGTGCGGCATGGCGACTGCAGGACGGGCCAAAGCGGACACTTACACTGTGAGCCTAAGGGAGTGCGCGCGCTTGTCGACTCGAAGGACCGCCAGTGACCTTCGGAGGTTTCTGCACTGTTTGGACCTCAAAGAAACATCGGCCGAACAGTGCAGATCGTAACCCGCACTTCAACGTTATGTTCGAATCCGATAACCAAAGAGCCTTGTCTGTGGAAGTAGCGTTATGAACACCAAACGACCCACCTTAGAAGACATCGCTTCGGTTGCTGGCGTTTCGCGCGCCACAGTTTCGCTTGTTGTGCGACAGTCCCCTCTGGTGGCGGAGCACACGCGTGTGAAGGTCGAGAAGGTCATGGCCGATCTTGATTATGTCCGCGACATCGGCGCCGCTCGACTGCGCAACAACAGTAGCCGGACGGTGGGTGTGATCGTGCCGAACTTGGTGAACTCGTTCTTCACTGAATTCCTGACCGGCGTCGAGCAGGTGATGCGTGAGCAGGACCGCGTCGTGCTTCTTGCCAATAGCGAAGACGAGCCGGAGCGCCAAGACGACATCCTGCAGCGGTTCCGGGGGCATGGCGTGGATGGTGTGATCCTCTGCCCCGCGGCGGGGACGGATGCGGCCTTGCCGGGGCGGATGCAGCGCTGGGGCTTGCCCATGGTGCAGGCTTTGCGCGAGGTTGGAGAGCAGGAAACGGATTATGCTGGCGCGGACTATGTCGCAGGCGTCGCCATGGCGCTGCAGCATCTGACAGAATTGGGGCACCGGCGCATCGCCTTTCTGTCAGTGCGCGCGATGACGTCGGCCAAGGCTGAGCGGTTAAAGGGCTTTTCACTGGCACTGGCGAAGAACGGTGCGGTCGATGCGGGAATTGTCGAAGCCGACCTGACCTGGGAGGGCGCAGCTCATGCCGCCGAGACCTTGCTTGCGTTGCCGTCGCTTCCGACGGCGGTGCTGTGCTTCAACGATGTTCTTGCAGCAGGACTTATGCTGGGGTTGCGACGCGCAGATCGGCAGCCGGGACGGGAGATCGCTGTCGTTGGCCTTGACGATCTGCCGCTGGCGGAACTGACCTATCCGCCGATGACCAGCGTCGCCATGTGCCCTGCGCGGATCGGCAGCGAGGCTGCACGGCTGCTGACCCGACGCTTGGCCGAACCGGAACGGCCGATCGAGAGGTTCATTCATGCCCCAAGGCTGACGGCACGCGAAAGCTCTGGAACGAAAATCGGTTGACACACAGGCAATCTGCATTTTAGATCGTTCTAAGTCGCAGGAAAAGACACATCCGCAGGGGAGGGCAGATGTATCGCTTCAACTTCCAGCCGGTTATCGACAATCTGGACATGCTAGCCTATGGCGCTTGGCTGACAATTCAGCTGTCGTTCGCGGCCATGGCCATCGGGCTGGTCGTGTCGATCCTGGGGGCAGTCGCCAAGACATCGGGCATCCGACCGCTGCGCTGGATCGTCGATGTCTATGTGGAGGTGATCCGCAACACGCCGTTCCTGATCCAGATATTCTTCATCTTTTTCGGCTTGCCCGCCTTGGGCATCAGCATGTCGCCCAACACCGCGGCGATGGTTGCACTGGTGGTCAACGTTGGCGCCTATGGGACCGAGATCATCCGCGCCGGCATCGAATCCATCCCGCAAGGCCAGATCGAAGCCGGGCGCGCCTTGGCCCTGACGCCGACGCAGATCTTCCGCCATGTCATCCTTAAACCGGCACTACGCAACATCTATCCTTCGCTGACCAGCCAGTTCATCTACCTGATGCTGACCTCCAGTGTGGTGTCGGTCATCTCGGCCAACGACCTTGCGGCCGCCGGGGCGGACTTGAACGCCCGCACCTTTGCCAGCTTCGAGATCTATCTGGTGCTGACGATCATGTATTTCCTGCTGGCCTTGGGCTTCTCGACGCTGTTCGGGACGCTGCGACGGGTCTTCTTCAATTATCCGGCGGGGCGCTGAGATGATCCGCGAGTTTTCCTCCGTCGACCTGATCTTCATCGCCATGGCGATCCGCTGGACGCTGATCCTGTCGATCATCGCCTTTGTCGGGGGCGCTGCCGGAGGCCTTGTTCTGGCATTGTCGCGCACCTCGCACAGCCGGGCGCTGCGTTGGCTTTCCATGTCCTTCATCCAGGTCTTTCAGGGAACCCCGCTGCTGATGCAGCTGTTCCTAGTCTATTTCGGCCTGGCGGTGCTGGGCCTGCCCATCGATCCACTGCTGGCCGCCGCTGTCGCCCTGACGCTGCATGCCAGCGCCTTTCTAGGAGAGATCTGGCGCGGCGCCATCCAGGCTGTTCCGCAAGGCCAGTCCGAGGCTGCAACCGCGCTGGCCCTGTCCTACCGGGACCGGATGCGCCATGTCGTGCTGCCGCAGGCCATGCGTGTCGCCACCGCTCCCACGGTCGGGTTTCTGGTGCAGCTGATCAAGGGCACATCGCTGGCCTCGGTCATCGGGTTCACCGAGCTGACCCGCGCAGGTCAGATCGTCAACAATGCGACATTCCAGCCGTTCCTTGTCTTCGGGACGGTGGCCGCGCTCTACTTCGTTCTGTGCTGGCCGCTGTCGCTGCTGGCCCGCCGGATGGAAGCACAGATGCGTCTTGCCGTCACGCGCTGATTTTTTGAGGAGGAGAATACCATGACACTGACTCGTCGTCTGATTGCGGCCCTTGCCGCCACCACATTGATTGCCACCCCGGCGCTTTCTGCCGACCTGCAGGCTGTTCGGGATGCGGGCTCCGTCCGCATCGGCATGCTGGTCGATTTCCCGCCCTTCGGCATCCAAGATGCTTCGGGCAATCCCGACGGCTATGACGCTAACGTGGCCAAGGCCCTTGCCGAACATCTAGGGGTCGAGGCACAGATTGTTCCCGTCACCGGCCCGAACCGCATCCCTTATCTGCTGTCAGGCCAGGTCGACGTGCTGGTCGCCTCGCTGGGAATTACTCCCGAGCGAGCCGAGCGCGTGGACTTTTCAACCCCCTATGCAGGTATCGCCATTGGCGTCTACGGCGGCACTGATGTCGCAGTTGCAAGCCCCGAAGACCTGGCGGGCAAGTCGATCGCGGTCGCCCGCGCCTCGACGCAGGATACAGGCGTGACCGAGGTCGCCCTCGAGGGCACCGAGATCCGCCGATTCGACGACGACGCCAGCGCGGTGCAGGCGCTGATGTCGGGGCAGGTGCAGACGATCGGCTTATCGAACGTGGTCTTTTCCCAGATCGCCGGTGTGGCGGGAGATCGCTTTGACAAGAAGTTCGACCTGTCCAGCCAGGTGCAGGGCATCGCGGTGGCGCCGGATTCCGACGCGCTCCTAGAGGAAATCAACGCCTTCGTAATCGAGGCACGCACCGACGGCACCTTGGATGCTATCCACCAGGAGTGGCTGGGCGAGCCGCTGCCGGAGTTCGTCAAGACTGCTGAATGACCGGATGCGCCCGGCCCACACAGCCGGGCGCCTTTGCCTTAGGGGAGCCCCGATGACCGAACACGCCATCACCATGCGCGCCGTCAACAAGTATTACGGCGCCTTCCATGCGCTGGTCGATATCAACCTGACCGTCGAGCGCGGAGAGAGGATCGTGATCTGCGGCCCATCTGGGTCGGGCAAGTCTACCCTGATCCGCACGATCAACCAGCTGGAGGCGATCCAGTCCGGCAAGATTGTCGTGGACGGGATCGCGCTTTCCGGCGACGATAACGTTGCCAAGGTCCGTCAGGACGTCGGCATGGTCTTCCAGTCGTTCAACTTGTTTCCACACATGACGGTGCTGGAAAACTGCATGCTGGCGCCGATGAAGTCCCGCAAGATCCCCCGCGCCGAAGCCGAGGCGATTGCGCGACAGTATCTCGACCGCGTCAAGATCCCCGAGCAGGCTGACAAATACCCCGCCCAACTGTCGGGTGGCCAGCAGCAGCGGGTGGCGATTGCCCGAGCGCTGTGCATGAAACCCCGCATCATGCTGTTCGACGAGCCGACCAGTGCGCTGGACCCCGAGATGGTCAAGGAAGTGCTGGATACGATGATCGATCTGGCCCGTGAGGGGATGACCATGCTCTGCGTCACACATGAAATGGAGTTCGCGCGCGCCGTGGCTGATCGAGTGATCTTCATGGACAAGGGTGTCATCGTCGAGGAGAACGCCCCGGAGGCATTTTTCGGTAATCCGCAGAACGAGCGCCTGCAGAATTTCCTGGGGCAGATCGCGTGAGCCGTCCCAAGGTTTTGGCCCTTGCCTCGCTGAAGCCCGCCGCGATGCAGGACAAACTGCTAGCCAATTATGACGTGATCAACGACATGGACGCGGCACAGGATGTCAGGATCGTTCTGACCTCGGGCGCTTTGGGCCTATCGGCGGCGCAGATGGCCCAGTTGCCGTCGCTTGAACTGATCGCGGTAAACGGCGTCGGCGTCGACGCGGTCGATCTGGTCGAAGCCCGCCGTCGTGGCATCCTTGTGACCACCACACCCGACGTGCTCTCCTCAGCTGTGGCCGAAATGGCGATTGGTCTTGCGCTGGCCACGGGACGCCGCATCGCCGAGGGCGATCGTTTTGTTCGGGCCGGGGCATGGGCCGGGGGCGACAAGCCCGCGCTCGGCAGGCCAGTAATCGAAGGGCGCGCAGGCATCCTGGGCTATGGTCGCATCGGTCGCAGACTGGCCGATCTGTTGCGCGGTCTGGGAATGGACGTCCTCTATACCGCACGTTCGGAAAAGCGGAATTCCCCCGACGGGTTTCGGACCGATGCGGAGGCTTTGGCGCAGGATTGCACCCTGCTGTTCGTGACCGCCGCGGGCGGCGCAGAAACTCGTGGTCTTGTCGACGCAACGGTGCTGCGGGCCTTGGGATCCGACGGCATCCTTGTGAACGTCGCTCGCGGACCGGTTGTCGATGCCGATGCACTTGCCTGCGCCTTGCGGGCGGGCACCATCGCTGGTGCCGGGCTGGACGTTTTCGAGGACGAACCGAACGTGCCGCAAGTCCTGATCGACGCGCCGAACTGCGTGCTGACGCCGCATCTGGGTTCAGCCACAGATGCGGCCCGCGCCGCGATGGCCACCCTGGTTCTGGACAATATCGCGGCACATGTCGCGGGGCGCCCTCTACCAACCCCGTATGAGCGTTGAGATGGATTTTCTCTGCATTGGCGAACCCCTGATCGAGTTCACCAACTGTCCCGAAACACCGGGACGTTTCGACCGCCGTGCTGGCGGCGACATGTTGAACACCGCAGTCTATCTAGCCCGGCTAACCGCCCCCGGCAGTGTCGGCTATCTGTCGCGCCTGGGTGACGACGCGATGAGTGGATTTTTGAGAGGTACCTTGGCCGAAGAAGGTATCGCCAATTTTTGCGCCACGCAGCCGGGCGGTCGTCCAGGGCTCAGCTTCATCACCACAGATCCTCGGGGCGAGCGCAGCTTTACCTATTGGCGCGACCAGTCACCCGCCCGCCGTTTGTTTTCCGCGCCAGAGGATCTGGCGGCACTGGATGGAGCTGATACGCTGGTCCTCTCTGGCGTGACCTTGGCGATGTTGCTGCCTGAGGGGCGTGCCGCTTTGCTGGATGCGCTGGAGCGCCGCAGGGCCGAGGGCGCGCGCATCGTGCTCGACACCAATTACCGGCCCGCGCTCTGGCTCGATGCTGGGACGGCACGGGCGGTCATCGGACGGGCCGCCGGGAGGGCAACGCTGATCCTGCCTTCGCTGGACGACGTTTCAGACTGCTTCGGGACCACAGATCCGTCAGAGGCGATGCACCTGCTGATGAACCTGACCGCAGCGGAAATTGTCCTGACCACCGGTGGCGATGCGGTCACGCACCGAGCGACAGGCGCGACAACGTTCGACAGCTGGCCGCTGCCACCCCGCCGCACGGCCGTGGACACCACCGGTGCGGGCGACAGCTTCAACGCGGGCTGGCTGGCAGCCCGTCAGGCCGGCCTTGCACCCCCGGATGCTATTGCGCGCGCCGCCGGCCTTGCCGCGCAGGTCGTCCTGCATCAGGGCGCCATCCTGCCGTGCCATGCCATGCCCGCAATCAAGGAGATGTCCGCATGAACCCAACCTTTGATCCAAAGGCCGCCGCGCGTGTCCTTTTGGATGTTCGCGCCGGCGCCCCGCGGCCTGCGGGCTTGCCGACCCCGCCTCCGAATACGACTGCTGCCTATGCTGTGCAGTCCGAAGTCATGCGCCATTTGGGAGGCCGCGCCAGCTGGAAGATGGCCCTTCTAGGCGGCCGCGACCGTCACACCGCCGCGATGCCCGCTAGCGAGGTCGTAACCAGCGGCTCTACCCTCGGGCCACTGCCCCACGATGCGGCGATCGAGGTTGAGACCGCCTTCATCCTCGGTGCCGACTTGCCAGCTGGCACCACACCAGCCGCCGCGCTCGCGGCCGTTGCGGAGGTCCGTCTGGCATTTGAAATCGTTTCATCCCGCTACAATGATCGGACCTTCGTGCAACCGCTGGAGGCGATGGCGGACGGCTTCAGTTCGGCGGCCATCGTTCTGGGTAGCCCCATTCGCGACTGGCAAAGCCTTCTGGACCAGCCGCTCGGCCTGACACTGGCTCTGGATGGGCACGCGGTCGCCGCGTCAGAGCAGACCCCAACTCTGTCCGAGACGGCAGGTTTCCTTTCCTGGCTCGCGTCCCATGCCGCAGGGCAGAGCATGCAGCTTTCCGCAGGCACGGTCATCATTACCGGAGCCCGCATCGGGCCGATCCCACTTCGCGGGACGCGTAACGCCCTTGCATCGTTCAGGTCGATCAAGGTGAGGGCTGCTTTTTCCCGCGCCATTTAGATTGATCTGTCAGGCGGCTATTGTTGCAAAGTGCCACACCGCAGACTGGTGTCGATCCCTCGGCGCAGATACCAACACCCACTGACCTCACTGAGGTGCTGACGCCGCGACGAATGACCAGTCTGAGAATGCAGGACTGCGGCATTGGCCCGATTTGAGCGTCCGCTAAGGGCCCGAAAGTGGCATTCCCGTGGATGAGCGACTAGCTCCGTAGAGTTGCGCTTTTAGGAACGCAGTGAGCGTGATCGTCTAATTTTGCTCTCCTTGCCGATCCTCAAGCGGCACCGGCTCCAGAAAGCTGAGCGTGCGCTGCGGGAACGGGATGTCGATGCCGGCGCTGTCCAGTGCGCGTTTCACCGCCCGGGCCA
>NZ_JBKGUN010000174.1:0-3877 GCF_046462195.1 Paracoccus sp. (in: a-proteobacteria)
GCGGACATGACCCCGCTCATCCAACAGCAAGAACCTGACCACAAGGGGTTTTGAAACGCTCTCTAAACCGTTAGGTAAGGAACTCCTGCCATTTACGGAGTAAGTAATTGTTCTCGTCCATGATTGTGCTCCAGACCGATACACGCGACATCCGGTGAACATGGCTACCGCCTGCACGGCGCTCGCCTGCACGCACAGCAACGCGACCATCGAGTCCGGGAAGAGTGCTGCTAGCGGGCTCTCCCTCGTACCAGAACGACCATTCCGGCTCGGTCAATGCATCCTGCAGAGGGGCGGTGACAGACATGTAGTAGCCCTGCCGTGAGAGGATCGCGCCCGCCGGGCCGGACAGCCACCAGTTGAGGTATTCGTACGCGCGGTCCTGCATTCCTGGAGACATCGCCGCAGACAGCGAAAGGCCGGACTGCCAGCCGCGATAGCCTTCCTTGGGACTTGCGTAGTTGAGATCCAAGCCATTCGCCCGCAGCTCGTAATAGGCGGGGGACCAGAGCGAGCCAAGACGAGTAGACGGCTGCGCCATGAGGCGCACAGACTCTTCGTGGGTATTCCACGTGCGCGTCGTAAAGGGCCCGGCCTGTCGGCGCTGGGTCAGCAAGTTAAATAGGGCGTCAATTTCCTCAATCGTCAGGTTCGTGCAGTCGTCGATGTCGACAAGATCAGCGCTGCGTGCGGCCAATGCCAATTCCACCACGCTGGAGGCCGGATCCTGCGACAGCAGGCAGCGAGCCCGGCAGTCCTGCTCGAGGAGCCATGCCCAACTCTCAGCTACGCGGTGCGCTTTGGCGACTTCGGGTCGGTAGGCGAAGGAGTCGGCATTACAAGCCGTGGGCAACATCGCGATCCTGGTTGAGGTCGCCGCGCCGAGGTTGTTGTCATCCTGCACAAACAGAACGTCAGCAGGACAAAGACCCGCATCCTTGCGCGGCCCCGCCGTCGCGCCGGGGCCATACAGCGGTGTCATCTGGTTCCACCGCTCAATTCGGGCGATCTCGATAGGCGCGATGGAGCCAGCGGTTTGCAGCAGATCGATGGAATGAAACCACTGATCGTAGATGTCAAAGCTGCCGGGCTGCGTGACGCCGCGACGGAGGCAAGCAGAGCCGTCCAGCACCTCGAAGACGATGGGGAAGCCAAGGTCTGCCCGGACCCGCGCCTGGAGTTCGCGCGGAAGCGTCACGCTTGTACCGATGACGCGTAGTGGGGTGTCCGGCAATCGATATCCTTTCAGCGAATGGCGCTCAGCCATCTGTCGGTGGAGGGTAGCGGCAAGACCGACAGCACCCGCAGACGTGCGAGGGTCAGTTCTTCGACCCGGTCCAGATGCGTGACAAGCAACAGCGCCGCAGCGTCGGCGCTGCCCGACATCAGGGCGCGCACGATCCGGTCGTAGAGACGCAGGGCGGGCAGATCGTCCCGCAGTGGGAAGTTGCGGCGAAAAAGTTGCGGCACGACCAGCGGTATCTGGTTCCTACGGATGGAAGCAAGCATTCGAGCATTCCGGAGGCCGTCAAACATCCGATGGCACAGATCATGTTCGATGCGGTTTACCTGTGCAGCCGTCGCATTTGGAAAGTCCGCGAGGACGCTGCCGATGCGGCCCGCAAGCTCTGACATGAATACAGGGGGCAAGGTGCCAGTCACGAGGCGCAAAGCATTTGGCTCTAACGCGCGGCGCATCTGCAGGGTGTCGCGGATGTCGCGGGCCGAAAGCTGAGGTACGATCCAGTGCGACTTGCGATCCTTCCGGATGAAGTGCTGTTCCATGAGGCGCCACAGCACTTCGCGCGCGACGGTGCGGCTAACGCCAAAATGCTCGCCCAGTTCGCTTTCGAGGATGCGATAATGACTAAAAGGCATGACGGCGACAATGGCATCGTGAACAACGTCGACGATACGCTCGGCCGAGACAGTGCGATCTACTTGAGCAAGCCCGCCGCGTAGAGTGTCATGTAGCTGCCGCGAACTCAGCACAAGCGGCGACCCTTGACCGATGACGTAGCCTTGGCCCTGGCCAGCGTGGATCAGGCCGGCTTTGGCAAGCCAGTGCAGGGCGCGGCGGACGGGGGCACGGCTGGTGCCGAACTGCGCAGCAATTGTGCCTTCCTTCAGGATCCCTCCCGCTGGCAGCGCACCTGACGTGATGCGATCGTGCAGCAGGTCGTGGATTGCAGAATACAGGTAGCCGCCCGAAACGGCGCCGCGCTCATCTCCCACCTTTGAGGCTGTCCCGTAAGGCGATATCCGATGGCCTGCTGTCGGTGGCATACATTCCGCATTTCTTTTTGCCGCAAAAGTGGGCATGTCCGAGGTCGAGAGCGCGTGAAATACACATTCTGGGCTGTTTTCAAGATCATTGCATACGATGAACAGTTTCGACTAGCCTCACCTTGTGATGAGTCGAAGATCGCCAGCAAATGGTGACGTGACCGTCCGCACCGACCAGAGGGTTCGGCGCAGCAACAGGGAGCACGACGATGGCAGCAGGAAAAATCAAGATCACACAGGATGGCATTAGCCGCCGCAGCCTTCTAAAGGGCGGGGCCGCGGCGACTGGCGCTGTCCTCGGTTCAGGCGTCCTGGGAGCGCCAATGATCTGGGCACAGAACATTCGCGACATCACGCTCAACCAAGTGGGGCCGTCCTATTCTGTGATCGCAGACATTACCTCCAAGGCCAGCGCAGATCTCGGCTTCACGATCAACCCCCAAGTCTCGGACACGACGGCGCTGATGGCCAAGATTGCGACGCAGCCCGAAACCGTGGATATCGCTGACCTCGAGTTCTTCGGCCTCCAGAAGGTCTATCGGACAGGCAACATCCGCCCTGTAGAGATCAGCCGCATTGCGCGCTGGGACGAGATGACGCCGCTGATGCGCGACGGCAAGAACTTCGACGGGTCGGATTTGGCGCAGGAGGGAACACTTCCCTATGATGTGATCTATACTGACGCGATGGATTCTACCGAGTTCGCGGAAGGCGCCGCCGACTATACGACATGTGTGCCGACGATCTACAACGCGGACACACTGGGCGTGAGGACCGACCTTGTGGGACGCCCGGTTACAAGTTGGGGCGACCTGTTCGCTCCCGAATTTGCGGGCAAGGTCGCGCTTGTGAACATCCCGCAGATCGGGATCATGGACGCCGCCTTGGCGATGGAAGCACTTGGTCTCGCCACCTATGCCGACAAGGGCAACATGACCCAAGCCGAGATCGACACAACCATCAACAAGCTGATCGAGCTGAAGAAGGCCGGCCATTTCCGCGCCTTCTGGTCCACGTTTGACGAGAGCGTCAACCTGATGGCCGCGGGCGAGGTCGTTCTGCAATCCATGTGGTCGCCTGCCGTGACGGCGGTGCGGTCCCGCGGCTTGGACTGCGTCTACCAAGGCCTTCAGGAGGGTTACCGTGGCTGGGGCCTTGGCATGAGCCTGATGAGCCACCTCGACGACATGAAGCGCGACGCGGCCATCGACTATATCAATTGGTGCCTGGACGGCTGGCAAGGCGCCTTTGTCGGGCGGCAGGGCTACTATTCGGCGGTGCCCGAAACTGCCAAGGCGAATATGACGGAGAACGAACGCGGCTACTGGTACGAGGGCGAGGAGGCAACCGAGGCCGTACTTGATCCCTACGGTGCCGTGATGGAACAGCCGGGTCGGGCGCGCGACGGCGGCTCGTTCCAGGATCGGATGGGCAATATTGCCTGCTGGAACACTGTGATGGATGAAGACCGGTACATGATCCGTCGCTGGAACGAGTTCATCTCGTCCTGATCCGCCTACGGAGCGGCGGACATGATCTCGTCGCTCCAGCCCTTCCGGTAAAGGATGTGCCGATGTCTGGCAGCAAATTA
>NZ_JBKGUN010000175.1:0-9154 GCF_046462195.1 Paracoccus sp. (in: a-proteobacteria)
ATCATAGTCCATCGATTCGCGAACCGTCTCCGCCCCGTTACTCATCTGATGAAGCCCCTTCCGGCAAACTGGCTGGACCCTTGACTATCGTGCCGGACCCATGGGGGCAATCGTGACGCGGCGAAGATATAGGGCCATCGGGGACATCAAAGGTGGCACGGCGGGCATCAGGCTTGCAATGGGACGGGAATTCGGGTCACGATGCCGCCGAACACGGCTTCGCGCCCCTGCCATCCGCATGGCAGGGGCGTTGGCTTGGTACTTGGATGGAAACCGCATCCCACGAAGGACAGGGCAGCGATGGATAAGATACCGATGACCCGTACCGGCTTTCAGGCGCTCGAGCGCGAGCTGGGCGAGCTGAAATCGAAAGAACGCCCGGCCATCATCCGCGCCATTGCGGAGGCACGCGAACACGGTGACCTGTCCGAAAATGCGGAATATCATGCGGCCCGGGAAAAGCAGGGCTTTATCGAAGGCCGTATCAAGGAACTGGAATCCATCCTGTCGCGGGCCGAGGTGTTCGACCCCGCCAAGCTGTCGGGCAGCATCAAGTTCGGCGCCACCGTGGAGCTGCTGGACGAGGACACCGAGGAAGAGCGGACCTATCAGATCGTGGGCGAGGCCGAGGCCGATATCGAGCGCGGGCTGCTGAACGTCCGCTCGCCCCTGGCACGTGCCCTGATCGGCAAGGATGAAGGCGACAGCGTGGAGGTCGTCACCCCGGGCGGTCACCGCAGCTACGAAATCATCGCGATCCGGTACGAGTGATTCGCATGTCCCTTGTCGCACGCATCTCGTCCCTGACCCGCCGCGACCGCATCACCACTGTCGGTTTCGCGCTGACGGCAGGCTGGCTGTTCCTGGTCGCGCTGTTCTGGCTGCTGACGCCCGGCAGCAATGACGGCACGGGCGGCGTCACCCACCTCGTCAACATCGTCGGCGTCGTGATGCCTGTTGCGCTGGTCTGGGTCGGCGTGTCGCTGGCACGGCAGTTGACGCTGCTGCGGGCCGAGGCCGATGATCTGCGCCAGCGCCTGGCCCTGCTGCGACCGGGGGCACAGCCTGATGACGAGGCCGACGATATCCTGCCGGAACGCGATGCCCCGGCAAAGGTGGCCCCGCCTGCCCGTCAGACGCCTCCGGCACCACCCCCTGCCCGTTCCCGCCCCAGACCGCAGCAGCCCGAGCCGCCGGTGGCCGAGGCTTTCTCCGAAAGCGTCGATGCCGCGACGCTGATCCAGGCCCTGAACTTTCCCGACGGTCCGGACGATCACGCGGCCATCGAGGCGCTGCGCCAGTCCCTGAAGGATCCGGTCAATTCGCGCGTCCTGCGGGCCTCGCAGGATGTCGTGACGCTGATGGCGGGCCATGACGTCTATATGGACGATCTGCCACCCGATCCGGCCCGGCCCGAGGTCTGGCGCCGTTTTGCCCAAGGTGACCGGGGCAGCGCCGTGGCCGCTCTGGGCAGCATTCACCATCCCGAAGCGCTTGAAGTGGTCGCCACGATGCTGCGCGAGGACGAGATCTTCCGCGACACGGTTCATCACTTCCTGCGCCATTTCGACGGGTTGATCGGTCGGGTCGTGCCGGAACTGGATGATCTTCAGATTGCCGTGCTGGCCGACACGCGCTCGGCCCGGGCCTTTATGCTGTTGGGGCGCGTTTCGGGCGTTTTCGGCTAGGCCGCGTCACGACGCAGGATATGGATCTGCCCCCACCAGGGCAGCCCATAGCAACCGCAGCCTTCCTCTACGAAGCCCAGACTGCGGTAAAAGGCCAAGGCTTGCGGATTCTGCGCCCGCACCTCGGCCCGCAGCCCCGGATGCGCCTGCCGCGCCGCCCGCCCGAGGGCCGATGTCACCAGCGCCGTAGCAATGCCCTGTCGCGGCCGGGATACCGCCAATCCGTCAATGACCAGATCACTTGTCTCGGGCGCGCAGCGAAACAGCCATCGGGGTGCGGCCAGGTCGCGCAAGGGAAAGCCGCCTTCTGTGTCACGCAGCCCGATCACGCCCAGGACAGCACCGCCACTTATTGCCACCATCCCGTGCCGCGCCCTGATCCGGGCAGGCCAGCCGCAGATTCCGAAATGGGCGCGCCACAGGCCGGCCGCGGCCTCCAGGGCGCCATCCGGTATGGGGTCCATGATCTGCACCAGCCTGCCTTGCCTCGGATTGCGCGTCATGCAAGCAAGGTGCAGCGAACCGCGAACAACCGAAAGCACCATGTCACCCTCGCCCGAACCCCGCCCGGCGCCACGGCAAGAGGCCGCCGATGATGCCACTGATCGCGCCCTGACGCGCAGTCCGCGCGAAGCCTTCTGGCACGGGATCGGGCAGTCGCTGCCGTTCCTGGTGGTCATTGTCCCCTTTGCGGTGCTGTTCGGCGTTGTCGCGACCGAGGCCGGGCTGGATATCGCGCAGATCATGGGCATGTCCATCATGGTGCTGGCGGGCGCGTCGCAGTTCACCGCCGTGCAGTTGCTGTCCGACAATGCGCCCACGATCATCGTGATCCTGTCCGGACTGGCCGTGAACCTGCGGATGGCGATGTATTCCGCCTCGCTTCTGCCCTGGCTTCGGGGGGCGTCTTCCCGGCAAAAGCTGTGGGTGTCCTATACCCTGATCGACCAAAGCTATGCCCTGTCGATCCAGCATTACGAACGCAACCCGCGCCTGCCGCTGGACCTGAGGCTTGCCTTTTTTGCGGGAACAGCGGTGGTCCTGTGCCTGCCCTGGATGGGCGCCACCTTGCTGGGCGCGACGGTGGGGCAGGCCATTCCCGAGGAGATCGCGCTGGATTTCGCGATGCCGATCACCTTTCTGGCCATGATCGCGCCGATGCTGCGCACGGTGGCGCATCTGGCCGCCTGTTTCGTGGCCATCACGATGGCGCTGGTTCTGGCGGGCCTGTCGTCGGGCCTGGGCCTGCTGATCGCGGCGCCCCTGGGCATGGCAACCGGCGCCCTTGTGGAAGCGCGCATGGAACGAGGAAAGGCATGACAATGGAAGCCACGAGCACACAGATCTGGCTGATCATCGTGGTTCTGGGGATCGGCACCTTCCTGATCCGCTGGTCCTTCCTGGGGGCGCTTGGCGATCGGGAGTTGCCCGCCTGGGTGCTGCGGATGCTGCGGTACACGCCGGTGGCCGTGCTGCCTGCGCTGGTGGCGCCGCTGGTCATGTGGCCCGCAGCCACGGGAGGCGAGCCGGAGCCTGCGCGTCTGGCCGCCGCCACGGCAACCGTGGCGATCGGGGTGCTGACCAGGAACGTGATGCTGGCCATCCTGGCCGGGGGCATCACGCTCTTTGGTCTGCTTTACGTTCTGGGATAGCCGACGATACGGCCGTCCTTTTGCCGCAGCAGGACGTCGTGGTTGTTGGCCGGATCGCCGTCCATGTGACGCTTGGACTGGACGTTCGGCAGCGTCAGGAACCAGCGCCGCAGGCGCAGCGGCGAAAAGCCGCGGGGCGCGGTTTCAAATCCCGGCACGCCCGCAAGAACCCGGCCCGTTTCGACGGCGCAGAAGCTCTTGGCGCCGGCCCCGTTTTCCTCGGCGCGCCGGATGGCCATGTCCGCCACCTCGCGGCTGACGAAGACGGTGTCCTCGGCTACCCAATAGGTCGAGCGCGCGTGGTAGTCGATGTAGAAGTGCTTGAAGTTGTCGTTTATCCCGTAAAGCACATCGTTGCGTTCGGGAATGGCGGGATGCTGCCAGCTGCCTGCAGGGTCATAGATGACGCGCTGGCTGCCGTTGATCATCAGGCCGGAATGCCCACCCTCGCCCCGCGGGATGCCGATCACCGTCAGGAGGGTGATCGACGGCGGCTCGGGCGAGACGAAGCGCGCGGCGCGCACGCGTTCGTCACTGTCCCAGATCTTCTGGGCTCCACAGGCGGACAGGGCAACCGGAAGGGTGGCTGCCAGGAAAACGCGACGCTTCATGATGTTGCCGCGATCAGGCGTTGGTCAGGGCAAGAAAGACCAGCACGACCAGCGACAGGATGACGACCCAGGTGCCGATCCGGATGAAACCGGCGAAAGTCTTCTTGTGAGCGGTCAGGTCCATCGTGCCCTGGGTCGCTTCGGGTTTGTTGTCGTAATCGGCCATGGCTGCCCTCCGGATTGTGTTTGCCTTGCGATAGCCCAAAGAGCGCGACCTGTCACGCCCCCCACAGCACCGCGCCGTCCCTTTCCTCCACGGGCCGAATCACGCCCGCGCGATGAAGATGGTTCAGATGCGCAACCGCCTCGACAAGGGCAAGGCCGAACTCGCCCTCGCCGATGCGGCGCTTGTAGAGCAGGTCAAAGCAGCCGACGGCACTTCGGGGCTGGACCGCCAGGGCCTCGGCCAGCCGCGCCAGGGCCGCGCGGTGATTCTGGATCAGCTGGTCCAGCCGGAAGGGAAGGCCCGTGAAGGGCAGCTTGTGGCCCGGCAGCACCAGCTGGTCATCATGCGCCAGAATTCGCAGGCGCGTGCAGCTGTCCAGGAACTCGCCGACCGGATCGGCCTCGGGTTCGGTCGGGTAAACGCCCAGATTGGGCGAGATCGAGGGCAGTAGCTGATCGCCTCCGATCACCAAGCTGTCGTCCTGCGACCAGAATGTGGCGTGGCAGGGCGCATGCCCGTGCCCCATTGCCACCCGCCATTGGCGCCTGCCAATGCGGATGATGTCACCCTCTGCCAGCCGGGCAAAGCCGAGGGGCAAGGGATGAACAACATCGGAAAAGTTGAACGGACGCTCGGTCCTGCGCCTTGTCAGCAGGTCGGCGGGCATTCCCGCGCGGCGCCAGAACTCCAGTGCCTGAGGACTGGCATGGTCCTGCACGTCCAGCGTCAGCATCCGCGCCATCAGCCATGCCGTCCGGCTGATCATCAGTCCTGCGCCATGGCGTTCCATGAACCAGCCAGCCAGACCGACATGATCGGGATGGTGGTGCGTCGCGATCACCCGCGCGATCGGCCGCCCCGCCAGTGGCCCCGCCTGCAGTTTGCCCCAGATCTCGCGGCCACGCTTGCTGTCAAAGCCCGTGTCGATGATGGTCCAGCCATCGTCATCCTCCAGCGCATAAACATTCACGTGATCCAGCGCCATCGGCAGCGGCAGGCGCATCCACAGGATGCCGGGCGCCACCTCGGTGGCCGCGCCCTCGGAGGGCGGGGTGTCGAACGCGGTCCGGATCACGCCGCAAAGTCGCCGGCCAGCGCAGCATCGGCAAGGCTGGTCAGATCGTCCAGGCCGGCTTGGGCCTCGGCCAGATCGCCCGCGTGATGCGGCAGGACCCGCGCCATGAACACCCGCGCCAGCGCCTGATGCGAAGCGCTGCCCGCCCTTGCCGCGCGCAGGTGATAATGCCCGCCCAGAATCCGCGCAAAGGCCGTCAGATAAGGAACGGCCCCGGCAAACCGTACCGTCACGTCGCGTTCCAGCAGTGCATGCGTCGCTTCGCGCAGCGTTTCGGCCGCCTGCCACAACTGGTGCGCCATGTCGGGATGGGCGGCCTGCGCGGCCTTGGCGCCGTCCGCCACCTCGTCCAGAAGGCGGATCGCGGCATCGCCGCCATCGGCCAGCTTGCGCCCCACCAGATCCATCGCCTGAATGCCGTTCGTACCTTCATAGATCGAGGTGATGCGCACGTCGCGCAGGAACTGGGCCGCGCCCGTTTCCTCGACATAGCCCATGCCCCCATGGACCTGCACGCCCATGTCGGCCACACGGATACCCACATCCGTCCCATAGGCCTTGGCGATCGGCGTCAGGAAGGCCGCGCGCGCGGCCTGAACCTCATCGCCCGTGGCCCGCGCCATGTCGATGGCGGTGGCGCAGGCCAGCCCGATGGCGCGGGCGGCAAAAACCTCGGCCCGTGCCGTGGCCAGCATCCGGCGCACGTCGGGATGCCCGATGATCGGCCCCATCTGGTCGCGGTCCTGCGCATAGGCGGCGGCCTTTTGCAGCGCGGCCTCGGCCACGCCCACGCCCTGCATGCCGACGCCGAGGCGTGCCACGTTCATCATGGTGAACATGGCGGCCATGCCCTTGTGCTCTTCGCCCACCAGCCAGCCCGTGGCATTCTCATAGGACATCACGCAGGTCGGGCTGCCATGAATGCCCAGCTTTTCCTCGAGGCTGACGACCTTGAGGCTGTTGCCCGGTCCGGGTTTGCCCTGGGCGTCGGGAATGAACTTCGGCACCATGAACAGGCTGATCCCCCGCGTACCCCTGGCGGCCCCCGGCAGGCGCGCCAGCACAAGATGGCACACGTTCGACGTCATGTCGCTGTCGCCCCAGGTGATGTAGATCTTCTGTCCGGTGATCCGATAGGTGCCGTCGCCCGCGGGCTCGGCCCGGGTGGTCAGGGCGCCCACGTCGCTGCCTGCGCCCGGCTCGGTCAGGTTCATCGTGCCCGACCATTCGCCGCTGATCAGCCTGGGCAGGTACAGGGCCTTCAGGTCGTCGCTGGCGTGATGTTCCAGCGCCTCGATCTGGCCCTGGGTCAGCAGCGGGTTCAGTTGCAGTGCCAGACAGGCCCCTGACATCATCTCGGACACGGCCATGTTCAGCGCCTGCGGAAGACCCATCCCGCCATGGTCGGGATCGGCCGAAACGCCGACCCACCCTCCTTCGGCGATTGCGCGAAAGCCTTCGGCAAAGCCGGGCGACGACCGCAGGACGCCGTTTTCCAGACGCGCCGGATGCCGGTCACCCGCGACGTTCAGGGGCGCCAGCACATTCGAGGCCAGTTTGCCGGCCTCGGCCAGAACGGCACTGGCGGTCTCGGCCGTGGCCTCGGCAAAGCGAGAGGTCGCGGACAGTTCGGCAAAGGGCACGACATGGGTGAGGATGAAATCGATCTGCTCGACCGGCGCCTTGTAGCTCATGGGTCCTCCTCCAAGCGCCTTGGCATCCGGGCCCGGCGCAACTATCAGAATGTCAGGCGGTATCTTGGTCCGCGATCATTTCAGGCTCAACCGAAACCCCGCGTCACGAATGAAGACCCTGCGCTTGCCCCCCGATGCCGATGGACTGTCCTGCGCCGCAGAGTTGCTGCGCGGCGGCCAGACCGTCGCCATACCGACCGAGACAGTCTATGGACTGGCCGCCGATGCCCGGAACGGCGAGGCCGTGGCGCGAATCTACGAGGCCAAGGGCAGGCCCAGCTTCAACCCGCTGATCGTGCATGTCCCCGATCTGGCCGCCGCCCGTGCAATTGCCGAGGTTCCGCCCCAGGCGCAGGTGCTGGCGGACATCTTCTGGCCCGGACCCCTGACCCTGGTGCTGCCGTTGCGTGCTGATGCCGGCATCGCATCGCTGGTCACGGCGGGCCTGACAACCATTGGTCTGCGCGTTCCCGCCCATCCGACAGCCCAGGCCCTGCTGCGCGCATTCGGGGGACCAGTAGCGGCACCTTCGGCCAATGCGTCGGGCCGGATCAGCCCGACCAGTGCGGATCATGTGCTGGACCCGGAGGGCGGGCTCGACGGACGCATCGCCGCCGTCATCGATGCAGGACCTTGTGCCGTCGGACTGGAATCCACGATCATCGGCTGGCCCGGCGGACGCGCCACGCTGCTGCGCCCGGGCGGCATCCCCGCCGAGGCGATCGAGGCACGGTTGGGTCAGCCCCTGGCGCAGCATCAGGGCGACCCGTCGGCACCGAATGCGCCCGGGCAGTTGTCCAGCCATTATGCGCCAAAGGCCGCGTTGCGCCTGAACGCCAAGACTCCGCAACCGCATGAAACGCATCTGAGGTTCGGGACGCCCGGCGCCTTCAGCCTGTCCGAAGGTGGCAATCTGACCGAGGCCGCCGCCCGGTTGTTCGACCTGCTGCGTCGCGCCGACGCATTGGGGCGCCCGATTGCGGTCGCCCCCATCCCGGAACAGGGTCTGGGGGCGGCGATCAACGATCGTCTGCGTCGCGCCGCCGCCCCCCGCGATTGAAGCGAAAGGCGCCTGCCCTTACAGCCCCAGCGAGTTGTAAACGTTCGAGATGCGGCGAATGGCCACGACATAGGCGGCGGTGCGCATGTCCTCGACCTTGGGATTGCTCATCCAGACTTCCTTCATCTTCTTGAAGGATTCGCGCATCGTGTCGTCCAGACCCGAACGCACCAGGTCCAGCTCGTCGGCGCCGTGCAGGAAGGATTCCTTGAAGCCCCGCGCCAATTCGAAATTCGTGCCGGTGTCGGCCGAGATCCGCTCCAGTTCCTCGATCAGCATGCGGGCGCGCGCTTCCTCGTGGCGGCGCTCCAGCCGGCCGAGGCTGATCTGCGACAGGTTCTTGACCCATTCGAAATAGGACACCGTCACGCCGCCGGCATTGGCATACATGTCCGGGATGATCACGATGCCCTTGCTGCGCAGGATCTCGTCCGCATCGGCCGTCACGGGACCGTTCGCGGCCTCGATGATCAGCTTGCAGTTGATGCGTCCGGCGTTTTCGGCATGGATCACGCTTTCGATCGCGGCGGGAACGAGGATGTCGCATTCATCCTCCAGCGCGGCCAGACCGTTCTCGCGATATTCGCCACCGACAAAGCCCTTGATGCCCCCGGTGGCACGGATATGGCCGCGCAACGCGTCGATGTTGATGCCCTGCGGGTTCACGATGGCACCGTCCCGCTCGATCACGCAGGTGATCAGCGCCTTGTCCTCGACCGACAGGAACTGGGCGGCGTGATAGCCCACGTTGCCAAGGCCCTGCACGATCACGCGCTTGCCGGCCAGCGTCCCCGTCAGACCTGCCTTTGTCATCACGTCGTTGTGGCGGAAGAACTCGCGCAGCGCGTATTGCACGCCACGGCCCGTCGCTTCGACCCGTCCGTCGATGCCGCCTGCGGTGCGCGGCTTGCCGGTGACGCAGGCCTTGGCGTTGATGTCGTCGGGATGCAGCCGCTTGTAGGCATCGGCCATCCAGGCCATCTCGCGCTCACCCGTGCCCATGTCGGGGGCCGGAACGTTCTGGCTGGGCGAGATCAGGTTGCGGCGCGACAATTCATAGGTGAAGCGGCGGGTGATGCGTTCCAGTTCGTCCTCGTTCCAGGCGCGCGGATCGATGCGGAGACCGCCCTTCGAGCCGCCAAAGGGCACCTCGACCAGCGCGCATTTGTAGGTCATCAGCGCGGCCAGCGCCTCGACCTCGTCCTGGT
>NZ_JBKGUN010000176.1:0-3189 GCF_046462195.1 Paracoccus sp. (in: a-proteobacteria)
TTCGTTGCGGCGACCGGCGTGATCCTGTCGGCCGGCTATGCGCTGTGGCTGTATCGCCGCGTCACTATGGGCGCGCTGATCAAGGAAAGCCTACGCACGATCACCGACATGACCCCCCGCGAAAAGTGGATCTTTGTTCCTCTGATCGCGATGACCCTGATTCTGGGCGTTTATCCGCGCCTGGTGACCGACATCACCGGCCCCTCAGTTCAGGCGCTGCTGGTGAACTTCCACGACGCGCTGCCCGAACAGGCGGCCGATGACGATCTGGCCGCGGCCGCCGTCAGCCATTGAGGAACGCAAGATGACCGGTTTGGACCTTTCCACCATTCTGCCCGAGCTGTGGCTTGCGATCTTTGCCCTGGCGTCGCTGCTGGCAGGGGCCTATTTCGGCAAGGATCAGATCGCCCGCCCGATCCTGTGGGCCAGCGTTCTGGCTCTTCTGGTGGCGGGCCTTTATGTCGGCATGGCGGACCGTCCGCAGCAGAGCGCCTTCTTCGGCATGTTCACGGACGATGCCTTTGCGCGCTTTGCCAAGGTGACGATCCTCTTGTCGGCCGCGGCGGTTCTGGCCATGAGCGCCGAATATCTTGATCGTCACGGGCTGATGCGGTTCGAATATCCAATCCTGATCGTGCTTTCCACGATCGGAATGATGTTCATGGTGTCGGCGGGCGACCTGCTGTCACTCTACATGGGCCTCGAACTGCAGTCGCTGTCGATCTATGTCCTGGCCGCATCGCGGCGTGAAAGCGCCAAATCGTCCGAAGCCGGCCTGAAGTACTTCATCCTTGGTGCGTTGAGCTCGGGTTTGCTGCTTTATGGCGCGTCGCTAATTTACGGATTTGCAGGCACCACGACCTTCCTAGGTATTCTTCAGGTCGTCACGGCGGGCAGCCTGCCCATGGGACTGCTGTTCGGTCTGGTCTTCCTCCTGGTCGGTCTGGCCTTCAAGGTCTCGGCGGTGCCGTTCCACATGTGGACCCCGGACGTTTATGAAGGCGCGCCTTCGCCTGTCACGGCCTTCCTGGCCACCGCACCCAAGGTTGCGGCGATGGCGCTGCTGACCCGGTTGATGTTCGACGCCTTCGGGAACGTGCCGGGCGACTGGACCCAGATCATCGCGATGCTTGCCGTCCTGTCGATGTTCCTGGGTTCCATCGCCGGTATCGGGCAACGAAACGTTAAGCGCCTGATGGCCTATTCCTCGATCGCGCATATGGGCTTCGCCTTGGTGGGTTTGGCTGCTGGAACAACCTATGGCGTGCAGGCGATGCTGCTTTACATGGCGATCTATGCCGTGATGAATGTCGGGACATTCGCCTTCATCCTGTCGCTGGAACGCGACGGCCGTCCGGTCACGGATCTGGAAAGCCTGAACCGCTTTGCCCAGGCGGAACCGTTGAAGAGCTTTGCCGTCCTGTTCCTGATGTTCAGTCTTGCAGGCGTGCCGCCCTTCCTGGGCTTCTTTGCCAAGTACGGGGTGCTGACGGCTGCGGTCGATGCGGGCATGTCGTGGTTGGCGGTCCTGGGGGTCATCGCATCGGTGATCGGGGCGTTTTATTACCTGCGCATCGTCTATTATATGTTCTTCGGGGCCGAGTCCGAGCCGGTGGTCAGTCGTATGGGTGCCGTCCAGTACGCCGCCTTGCTGGTTCCCGCAGCCGCCTTGTTGCTGGGCGCGGTCACGATGCTCGGCATTGACGAGGCCGCAGCCACCGCTGCCCTGTCGCTGGTCGAGCCGATCATCGTCGAGCCTGTCGCGGTCGTCGTTGAATAGCGCGCCGGGCGCCAACTGGCCCGTCGGCGTGGCGCGCCACGTTCTCGAGCGTGTGGACAGCACCAATGCCGAAGCCTTGAGGCTGGCCCCTTCTCTGGCAGGGCCAGCCTGGATCATGGCCCGCCGGCAAGAGGCCGGGCGTGGCCGACGGGGCAGGGCTTGGACCGATCCGCCGGGCAACTTTGCCGCAACGCTGGTGATGCGCCCGCAGGGCGGACCCGCCGATGCTGCCCGTATATCTTTTGTTGCAGCACTGGCCGTGCATGATGCGCTGCGCGTCTTGTGTGGACCGGGGCTGAACCTGTCGCTCAAGTGGCCGAACGATGTACTGCTGAACGGGGGCAAACTGTCCGGCATCCTGCTGGAAAGCGTGGGAAGCGGCGGACGGGTCGTGGCACTGGCCATTGGCATCGGCGTGAACCTGCAAACCGCGCCGGACCCTTGTCAGGTGGAGGCAGGAGCGCTGCGTCCGGTCAGTCTGGCCGAAGAAACGGGGATGCAGGTGACAACCGACGACCTTCTGGATGCCTTGGCCGTCAGCTTTGACGACTGGCAGCGGCAGATGAGCACCTATGGTTTTGCGCCCATCCGGGCCGCTTGGATGGCGAGGGCCGCCAGGCTGGGTCAGACAATCACGGCCAGAACGGGAACGGCTGAGATCACCGGGCGTTTCGAGGGCATCGACGACACGGGCGCGTTGATCCTTGTCGACTCCAAAGGGCGTCAGGCGATTCCTGCGGCCGATATCCATTTCAACGGCGGCTGATCCCCATGCTCTTGTGCATCGATACCGGCAACACCAACACCGTCTTCTCGATCTGGGAAGGCACCCGTTTTCTGGCACATTGGCGCATTCGCACGGATCATCGGCGTACTGCGGACGAATATTATGTCTGGCTGTCGACCCTGATCGCGGTCCAGAAGTTCGAGTTGCAGATCGAGTCCTGCATCATCAGCGCGACCGCACCGCGTGTGGTCTTCAACCTGCGAGTCCTTTGCAACCGGTATTTTGACACGCGGCCCCTGGTGGTCGGCAAGCCGGACTGCCTGCTGCCGGTGGCGCCTCGCGTCGATCCCGGAACGACGGTGGGGCCGGACCGGCTGGTCAATACCGTGGGTGCCTATGACCGTCACGGGCCGGACCTGATCGTGGTGGATTTCGGGACCGCAACGACCTTTGATGTGGTCGATGTGGATGGGGCCTATATCGGAGGCGCAATCGCGCCGGGGGTCAACCTGTCGCTCGAGGCGCTGCACATGGGCGCGGCGTCCCTGCCTCATGTGGATGTGACAATGCCGGCTAAGGTCATCGGCACGAATACGGTTGCATGTATCCAGTCCGGCGTGTTCTGGGGGTATGTCGGTCTGGTCGACGGTATCGTGGACAAGATCCGCGCCGAGCGCGACCG
>NZ_JBKGUN010000177.1:0-35246 GCF_046462195.1 Paracoccus sp. (in: a-proteobacteria)
CCTGCAGGATGGGCACGGGAACCAGTTCCTGACCGCCCAGCGGGTCGGCGTATTTGGCATAGGCCGAGTCCCATTCATAGGTGCCTGCAATCCGGCCCTCGGCCCAAGGGCGCATCTCGAACAGCTCGATGTTGCCTTCGCCCGCGACCTGCTGCCAACTGCGGATGGCGCCGTCCTCGACCAATGATTGGTAGAAGCGGATGCCCTCGGCCAACTCATCGGGGGTCCAGGCGACGGTGGTCGTTTCCGGATCGATCAGATCCTTGCCGGTCTGCTGCGTCACCGTAGTCGACACCAGGAAGATCGCGTTCAGCCCCTGCGCCTCGAAGGGCATCACGCCCTCGCCCAGCTTGCCGGCGGCGGCCTTGACCTCGTCCCAGTTCGTGGGCAGGGGCAGCCCCGCAGCGTCATAAACGGTCTTGTTGAAGAAATAGACCCGGCCGGTTTCCGCCGTGGGAACGCCGTTGAGGACGCCGTTCATCTCGCCGCCGGCCAACTGTTCTTCGGTGAACTGCGACAGGTCGATGATGTCGGCATAGTCACGCAGATCGGCAAAACCCGACCCGTCGCGCGAGAACAGCGGCAGCCAAGGCCAGTTGATCTGCATGATGTCGGCCTCGGTCCGGCCGGCGATCTGCGTGGTGATGCGCTCCTGGTGGCCGGCCCAGCCGGTGAATTCGGCCGCGACCTCGTGGCCGTGCTTGGGTCCGCAAACGGCCAGTGCCTCCTGCGTCTGGGCATGGCGGGCGTCGCCGCCCCACCAGGACATGCGCAGGCTGTCGGCCCGGGCCGGAACGGCCGTGGCCAGCAGGCCGGCCGAAAGGATCGTCGTCGTCAGCAGTTTCATCGGGTTCCCCTCCCTCAATGCGACACGGGCAGCGAGACGTTCTTGCCCGCCCCGTCAAAGACATGTGCCATGCCGGCTTCCGGCGTCAGCGTCACCTCGGCGCCGCGATCCAGCGCGGCGTAATCGGCGGCAGGCAGCACGGCGACCAGCCGGGCACCCGCGACATCCAGGTGCAGAACGACCTCGTGGCCCATGAATTCGGCACCCGTGACACGACCCCGCAGCCCGGGTCCCGCGTTCAGGCGCAGGTGCTGCGGGCGGATGCCCAGCGTCGCGCTGCCGGTCCAGCCGCGCAGGCGGTTCATCAGGTCGGCATCCAGCGGCAGCGACTGGTCTCCCACGCGGAAACTGGTGCCGTCCAGCCGGCCTTCGATCAGGTTCATTTCGGGGCTGCCGATGAAGCCCGCGACGAAGGCGTTGGCGGGACGGTCATACAGTGTCTTGGGGTCTGCCACCTGCATGATGCGACCGTCCTTCATCACGCAGATGCGGTCGCCCATGGTCATCGCCTCGGTCTGGTCATGGGTGACATAGACCACGGTCGAGGACATGCCCTCTTCCTTGAGCCGCCGGTGCAGGTCGGTGATGCGCACGCGCATCGACGCTCGCAGTTTCGCGTCCAGGTTCGACAGCGGCTCGTCGAACAGGAAGACCTGCGGTTCCTTGATCAGCGCCCGGCCCAGTGCCACGCGCTGCGCTTGGCCGCCGGACAGTTCCTTGGGCAGGCGGTCCAGCAGCGGCTCGATCTCCAGGATGCGGGCGACCTCGTCGGTGCGGCGCTCGATCTCGGCCTTGGAGGTGCGCTGCAGGCGCAGGCCGAATGACAGGTTCTTGCGGACCTTCATGTGGGGATAGAGCGCATAGTTCTGGAACACCATGGCGATGCCGCGCTTGCCCGGCTGCAGGCGGTTCACGACCGTGTCGCCGATCACCACCTCGCCGCCCGAGATGCTTTCCAGCCCCGCGATCATTCGCAGCGTGGTGGACTTGGCGCAGCCCGAGGGACCGACCAGCACCATGAATTCGCCATCCGCGACATCCAGGTTGATGCCATGCACGGCCTTGAAGGTGTTGGCATAGGTTTTTTCCAGGTTCCGGATCTGAAGACGGGCCATCGGTTTATCCTTTCACCCCACCGGCAGAGATGCCTTCGATGAAGTATTTCTGAGCCATGAAGAACACGATCAGCGCGGGCAGCAGCGCCAGGACCGACATCGCCAGGATGCGGTTCCAGTCAAAGGCCTCGGTCGTGTCGATCGACAGTTTCAGCGCCAGGCTGACGGGAAAGCTCTCGACCGAGGACAGGTAGATCAGCGGGCCGAGGAAGTCGTTCATGGTCCACATGAACTGGAACAGCGCGACCGAGATCAGGGCGGGCGTCAGCATCGGCACCACGATATAGAGCAGCGTCTGCAGGCTGTTGGCACCGTCCACGCGGGCGGCTTCCTCCATGTCGCGCGGGATGGCGCGCAGGAACTGGACCAGCATGAAGACGAAGAAGGCATCGCCCGCAAAGGCCGAGGGCACCCAGAGCGGCAGGTAGGTGTCCAGCCAGCCCAGGTCGCGGAACAGGATGTATTGCGGGATGCGCGTGACCACGTTCGGCAGAAGCAGCGTCGCGATCAGGCTGGCGAACAGGATCTTCTTGCCCGGAAACTCGAAGCGGGCGAACCCATAGGCCACCAGCGCACAGGAGATGGCGGTGAAGATCGTTTTGGGCAGGATGATCAGGAAGGTGTTCCAGAAGAACCGCCCGAAGGTGTAGGGCGTCGAGGTTTCCCAACCCTTGCGATAACCGTCCAGTGTCGGTTCCTGCGGGATGAACCCGATCGAGCCGAAGATCTCGGAGTTGGTCTTGAAGGACGCCCCGATCAGCCAGATCAGCGGATAAAGCATGATCAGGCCCACGATCGTCAGCAGGCTGTAGCGGACGAATGCGGACAACCGGGCGGCGCGGATTTCCTGGCCGGACATGGCGGGGACGGGATTGGCGATGGTGGGGGTGGCAAGATCGGTCATCTCTCAGCTCCTCTTGTCGCCGGCGTAATAAACCCACTTCTTCGACGACCAGAACGCGACCACGGTCAGCGCCATGATGATCAGGAACAGCACCCAGGCGATGGCAGAGGCATAGCCCATGTTGAAGTTCTTGAAGGCCTCGTCATAGATGTAGAGCGGCAGCAGATAGGTCGATTTCAGGGGACCGCCGCCGGTGATGACGTAAGGGCCGTTGAACTCCTGGAAGGCTTGGACCATCTGCATGATCAGGTTGAAGAAAATGACCGGCGTGATCAGCGGCAGCGTGATGTGGACAAAGCTGTGCCACTTGCTGGCCCCGTCGATGGCCGCCGCCTCGTAGAGCGACTTGTCCACCGCCTGCAGCGCCGCAAGAAAGATTACCATCGCCGACCCGAACTGCCAGGTGCGCAGCAGGCTGAGGGTGAACAGCGCGTTGACGGGATCGCCGAACCAGTTGACCGGCTCCAGTCCGATGCCGGCCAGCACCATGTTCACCAGCCCCGCATCGGCAAAGATATAGCGCCACAACACGGCAACCGCGATCGAGCCGCCCAGGATCGAGGGCACGTAATAAGCGGTGCGGAAGAAGCCGATGGCGCGCAGGCGGTAGTTCAGGATGACTGCGATGAACAGCGCGAAGGCCAGCTTCAGCGGCACTGTCAGGAAGACGTAGAGCAGCGTCACGCGCAGGGACTTCATGAACGTCCGGTCGTTCATCAGTTCTCGGAAATTGTCCAGCCCGGTCCAGACAGGCGACTGGATCAGGTTGTAGTCGGTGAAGCTGAGATAAAGCGAACCCAGGAACGGGATCGCGGTAAAGATCAGCAGCCCGATCAGGTAGGGCGCAAGATAGGCCAAGCCCAGAAAGCGGCTTTCCATCAGTGTCCTCCGCATGTCGGGGACCACATGGCGCAGGCGCCCGTGCATCGCGTCATCAAATCGCTCCTCCCTCGATTCGATTGGCAGGAGACCGCGACAGGCACGGTCTGTTCTGCTAGTATCCCAGTTGGCGACAGGATCTGAATTGACGTTTATGCAGAAAAAGATGGACGAAATTGAACATCAGATACTGGCAGGCATGACCCCTTCGGGAGGTGGGGTTCTGGCGGGCATTCCTGCCAAGGCCTTGGACCTGACGCTGACGCGGTCGGCCATCCGCATGCAGCATTCGCACAGCTGGTCCATCGACAAGGTGAACACGGTTCATGACCTGGTGATCTGTCTGGAGGGTCAGGGCGATTACATCCTGGGCGAGGAACGGGTGCGTCTGACGCCGGGAATGGCTATGATGATCCCGGCCGGAACGCGGTTTCAGGGGCGCAATCTTGATCCGCAGCGCGCTTATACCGGACTGGCCCAACATTTTCGGCTGGACCTCTTCGGCCACCATGACCTGCTGGGACGGATGCGCTATCGCCAGGTGGTGCGGCTGTCGCGCTGGCCGATGATCGGCCCGCTGGTGCGCCATTATCGCGCCACCGCGCCGGCCGGATCGACCACCCTGATGATGCACCATGCCTTCATGGTCATCCTGACCGAGTTCATCGAGGATGCCTTCATCGCCTGGACCTCGCCCCGAGACGCGGCGCTGGATGAGACCGAGGGCCTGTCGATGGCCGTGATGATGGCCGCCACGCAGATCGCGGCCTCTCCGCTTCAACCGGGTTTGGCCGAGCAGGTCGTGACGGCTGCGCCTTATAACCCGGATTATTTCCGGCGCGAGTTCCGGCGACGGCTGGGCAGCACCCCCGTCAAGTACCAGGAGTTCAAGCGCATGGAGGTCGGCATGCAGTTTCTCGAGGCCGGCTTTTCCGTATCCGAGACGGCCCACAGGCTGGGCTTTGCGGACAGCTATTATTTCTCGCGGCTGTTCAAGCGGCATATTGGGACCAGCCCGCGCGGCTGGCAGGAACAGATGCGTTTGCGCCGTGACGGGCAATGGCCGCGCGGGCAGGAGGACGGGCAGGTGATCTATCCCCTGCGGCCGCTTCCCGCCACCGGGCGGGGCTGAAACGCGCGAACGGTTGCGACCGCTGGCCGGGCGTGCTTCCCTTGCCGCGACCGCTGCAGAAAGGTTTCGCCATGTCTTTTGCTCCGATGCTGTGCCACGCCGTGGCGCTTGTCACCGCCATCGGCCTTGTGACCACGGCCACGGCCCGGAATATCGAGGTTGTCGTGACCGGCCTGTCCTCGGATTCGGGCGTCGTCGGATGCGGCTTGCACAACGACCCTGCCGGCTTTCCGGGAGGGAAGGCCGTGGCCGAGCAGTCGGTCCCTCCGAAGGGCGGGCAGGCCGTCTGCCTGTTCGAGGACGTGACGCCCGGCCGTTATGCCGTGGCGGTCCTGCACGACGTCAATGCCAACGGGCGGCTGGACACCAATCCTCTGGGCATTCCCAAGGAGGCATGGGGCGTATCGGGCAATGCCCGTCCCCTGCTGCGCGCGCCGCGCTTTGACGAAGCGGCCTTTGATCTGGGCGACACGCCCGTCAGGGTGCCGATCGAAGCCCGCTGAGAGAACCCTCAGACAACTGAAACGGGAACATTCGCTGTCGCTTCCTGTTTTGCACAACGTTGTCACGGATGCCGAAGCGGCATTGCGTGGACGGAAAAACGGGTGGAGAAACAGATGACAAGCTCGGACAAGGTGGCGGCCCGGATGCGGGATGTTTTGTCGCGTATCTGCGAAAAGGAGCTGACCGTCGCGACGGCCGAAAGCTGTACCGGAGGCCTGGTCGCAGCGCTGATGACGGATATCGAGGGTTGTTCCCATGCTTTTGATCGTGGTTTCGTCACCTACACGGATGATGCCAAGCGCGAACTGCTGGGTGTCGAGGATGCGCTGCTGCGCGACAAGGGCGCGGTGTCCGAGGAGGTGGCGATCAACATGGCGGAACAGGCCCTTGAACGCTCGGCGGCTGATATCGCGGTATCGGTGACGGGTTATGCCGGATCATCCGGTGGCGAGGGCAAGGAAGGGCTGGTGCATTTCGGCCTTGCCCGCAGCGGAGCGGAAACAATGCACAGGATGGAACAGTTCGGTGCAAGGGGACGCGACGTGATCCGTCAGATGTGCCTGGAAACCGTCGTCGAGATGATCGAGGAAAGCCTTGAATGAATGAACACCCTTTTTCGGCCCTGCACCGGCACGGCTTCGTTCGCCTCGCAACCTCGACACCGCGGGTGCGGCCTGCGGATATCGGCTATAACTGCGACAGCGTGATCGAGGAAGCCAGGCGCGCCGATGCCCTGGGTGTCGACCTGCTGGTTTATCCCGAACTGTGCCTGTCATCTTATGCGATCGACGACCTGCACATGCAGGACGCCCTGCTGAGCGCGGTCGAGCGGGCCGTGCAGCGCGTGATCGAGGCCAGTGCCGGCCTTGCCCCGGTCCTGCTGGTCGGCGCGCCGCTGCGCCGCGACGGGCGGCTCTACAACTGTGCCCTGATCATCACGCGGGGCGAATTGCTGGGTGTGGTTCCCAAGTCCTTTTTGCCCAACTATCGGGAGTTCTATGAAAAACGCTGGTTCGCCCACGGCCGCGGCATCACGGGACAGAGCATCACCATCGGCGGCCTGACCGCGCCCTTTGGCACCGACCTGATCTTTCAGGCGACCGACCTGCCGGGGCTGATCTTCCACACCGAGATCTGCGAAGACCTGTGGACGCCTGCGCCGCCCTCATCGGACGCGGCCATGGCGGGGGCTGTCATCCTGACGAACCTGTCGGCCTCCAACATCGTGATCGGCAAATCCTCGGACCGTCACCTGCTGTGCCAGTCGCAATCCATGCGGGCCTTTGCCGCCTATGCCTATTCCGCCGCGGGACCGGGTGAAAGCACCACGGATTTGTCCTGGGACGGGCAGGGGATGATCTATGAACTGGGCGATCTGCTGGCCGAATCCGCGCGTTTTCCGACCGAGCCGCAGCTGCTGGCTGCCGATGTCGATACCGGCCGCATCCTGGCCGAGCGGTTGCGCACCGGCAGCTTCAACGATGCCGCCCGTCAGGTCGAGCCGCAGTTCCGCCGCATTCCTTTCCTGCACCGCCCGCATGGACGCGACGCGGGCCTGTTGCGGCCCGTCGCGCGTTTTCCTTACGTGCCCAACCGCGCCAGCCACCTGGAACAGGACTGCTACGAGGCGTTCAACATCCAGGTGGAGGGGCTGCGCCGCCGTTTCGAATCGACGCGCGGGGACAACATGGTCATTGGCGTGTCGGGAGGGCTGGATTCGACGCACGCGCTGATCGTGGCAGCCAAGACCTGCGACCGGCTGGGCATCCCGCGCGACCGCATCCTGGGCTTCACGATGCCGGGTTTTGCGACATCGGAAGGGACCAAGTCGAATGCCTGGACCCTGATGCGCGCCATGGGCATTCAGGCGGCCGAGATCGACATCCGCCCCGCCGCCACCCAGATGCTGCAGGACATGGGCCACCCCTTTGCCGACGGGCAGCCGGTTTACGACATCGCCTTTGAAAACGTTCAGGCTGGCCTGCGCACCGATTACCTGTTCCGTCTGGCCAACCAGCGCAAGGGTTTCGTCATCGGAACGGGCGACCTGTCCGAACTGGCCCTTGGCTGGTGCACCTATGGTGTCGGCGATCAGATGAGCCATTATGCCGTCAATGCCGGCGTTCCCAAGACGCTGATCCAGTACCTGATCCGCTGGACGGCGCGTTCGGGCCAGTTCGACGAGGCCACGGCCGAGGTTCTGGAGGCGATCCTCGCGACCGAGATTTCGCCCGAACTGGTGCCGGCCGACGACGACGCGGGCATGCAGAGCACGGAAGACAAGATCGGCCCTTATGCGCTGAACGATTTCTTCCTGTTCCACACGATGCGCTATGGTCTTCCGCCCTCCAAGGTTGCCTTCCTGGCCTGGCATGCCTGGCACGACACGACCCGGGGCATCTGGCCCGACGCCTTTCCCGATGCCAAGAAAGGCGCCTATGACCTGGCCACGATCCGCCTGTGGCTGGAGCGGTTCCTGGTCCGGTTCTTTGCGACCAGCCAGTTCAAGCGGTCGGCCCTGCCGAACGGACCCAAGGTTTCGGCCGGCGGATCCCTCAGCCCGCGGGGCGACTGGCGTGCACCATCGGACAGCGTGGCTGCGCCATGGCTGGAGGACCTGGCGCAGGTGCCGGAGGACTGGCCCGCCTGAGATTGGCCCGACTGAGGGGCGGCCAGGCGTCGTGGCTCTGCAACATGTTGCGGATATTTCGGTCTGAGGACCATGCCTGCAACCTCTGCGGGTTGACGCCTGCTGCGCTTGGCCGTTGAGTGTCGGACAGGCAGGACGATGAATGTCCGACAGTTTTTCAGGCGCGGCATGCGTCAAGGGGCTCGTGATGACCAAGATTGTTCCGGTTCTGATGGCAGGCGGCTCGGGAACGCGGCTGTGGCCTGTGTCCCGGAAAAGCTTTCCCAAGCAGTTTGCGGCACTGATCGGCGAGGAAACGCTGTTTCAGGCCTCGGCACGGCGGCTGTCGGGACCCGAGTTTGCCCCGCCGATGGTCATGACGAACTCCGATTTCCGGTTCATTGTGGCCGAGCAGCTGGAGCAGGCGGGCATCACCCCCGGCGCCATCGTGATCGAGCCCGCGGGGCGCAACACGGCGCCCGCCATCCTGGCGGCAGCCCTGATGGCGGCTGCGGACGACCCGGACCAGCTGATCCTGGTGGCGCCGTCGGATCATGTCATTCCCGACCGAGACGCCTTTGCCGATGCGGTGGCGCAAGGCACTGTGGCGGCCGGCCAAGGTCGCATCGTCACCTTCGGCATCACGCCCGACAGACCCGAAACGGGCTATGGCTATCTGGAACTGGCGGGAACGGGCGAGGGCCCCCAGCCCTTGGCGCGCTTCGTGGAAAAGCCCGACGCAGACACCGCGGCGCAGATGGTGACGGCAGGCCATTTCCTATGGAATGCCGGCATCTTCCTGTTCAGCGCGCGCACGATGATCGAAGCCTTCCGCACCCATGCGCCCGCTTATCTTGAGCCCGTGACTGCGGCGATCGACAGGGCCAGAATCGATCTGGGCTTTCTGCGGCTGGCGCGAGAACCCTGGATGCAGGCCGAGGACAACTCGATCGATTATGCCGTGATGGAAAAGGCCGACAACCTGACGGTGGTCCGATTTTCGGGCCGCTGGTCCGACCTGGGGGGCTGGGACGCCGTCTGGCGTGAAGCGCTGGACCGGACGCCTTCGGAGCAGGGGGTCGTCACCGACGCGCATGCCACCGCGATCGACTGCCACGACGTGCTGCTGCGCTCGGACGATGACGGGCTGGAGGTGGTCGGCATCGGCCTGCGGGACCTCATGGTCGTGGCAACATCCGATGCGGTTCTGGTCGCGGACAAGTCGCGGGCGCAGGACGTGCGTCATGCCGTCAGCGCCCTGAAGACCAAGCGCGCCAAACAGGCCGAGGCTTTTCCGCGTGATCATCGCCCTTGGGGCTGGTTCGAGACGCTGGCCCTCGCCGACCGCTTTCAGGTCAAGCGCATCGTGGTCAAGCCGGGCGCAGCCTTGTCGCTGCAAAGCCATGTCCACCGGTCCGAACACTGGATCGTCGTCTCCGGCACGGCGCGGGTGACCGTGGACGACCAGGTGACGCTGGTGACGGAAAACCAGTCGATTTACGTCCCGCTGGGTGCCGTCCACCGGATGGAGAATCCCGGCAAGGTGCCGATGGTCCTGATCGAGGTGCAGACCGGCAGCTATCTGGGCGAGGATGACATCATCCGGTACGAGGACGTGTATTCCCGCAGCAGCGCCGACTGACCGGCGCCGCCGCCCTTGCCCGCCTTACATGTTCGCGCGGATGTCGGCAATGGTCGCGGCCACGCCGGCACGGGGCACCCCGCGCAGCATCTGTTCGCCGATGATGAAGGTGGGCGTGCCCTGGATCGCCATCTGCTGACCCAGTTCGTGGTTCTTGCGCAGAACTTCGGTCACCGGGGCGGCCTCCATGCGCTCCATGACCTGATCCGCATCGACGCCGATCTGCTGGGCAATGCCGCGCAGGGCTTCGGCCGTGGCGGGCGCCCGCAGGGTGATCAGGGCCTCGTGGGCCGCAGCATAGGCCTGATCGCCGGCCAGTTGATGAACGGCAATGGCAAAGCGGCTGGACTGTTCGCTATCTTCCCCCAAAATCGGAAATTCCTTCAGGATCAGGCGGATGTTCCCGTCTTCCTCGACGGCGTCATGGACCTCCTGGTTGAACTGGCGACAAACGCCGCAGCGATAGTCGATGAACTCCACCATTGTCAGGTCGCCATCGGGATTGCCGCCGATCCAGCTGTGTCCATCCTGGAAGATTGCATCCTGATGCTTGGCCACGATGTCCACATCGTTCTGTGCGCTGGCCTCGGCCTGCCGGCTTTCCAGAACATTGATCGATTCGATCAGGACTTCAGGGTTTTCCATCAGATAATCCCGAACGGCCTGGTTGAACGCTTCCCGCTCCTCGGTCGTCATGGCGGAAATGTCAAAGGCCTGCGCAGGGGCGGCCAAAAGGGGGGCTGCAGCCAGAAGCAGCGCGGCGGACAGGCGTTTCATCAGGGTCACCCTTTGGTTTTCTTGCGCGACAGCTTGGACCGGCGAACCGGAGATGGCAAGAAAGGCGCGAACAAGGCTGCGTGACGCGCCTTTCCAGCCTGCGCAAAGAACTGGAGCGTCCGGTCGCCACAGGCTATCACCCTTACAAAAAGACGAGGCTGAGCCATGCGAACTTCCCTGCGCGGACAGGTTGACCCGTTCATCGTGATGGACGTGATGGAGGCGGCCAGCCGGGCCGAGGCGGCAGGACGCCACATCATTCACATGGAGGTCGGGCAGCCCGGCACTCCGGCCCCGGAAGGTGCACGCCGCGCCCTGGCTGATGCGCTGTCCCATCCCTTGGGATATACCGTGGCACTTGGCCTTCCGGCCCTGCGGGAGGGCATCGCCGACCTTTACCGTCGGTGGTACGGAGTCGATCTGGATCCTGCGCGGGTGGTGGTCACGCCGGGCAGCAGCGGAGCCTTCATCCTGGCCTTTTCCACGCTGTTCGATGCAGGCGACAGGGTTGCAATGGGTTTCCCCGGCTATCCCAGCTATCGTCAGATTTTGCGGGCCATGTCGCTGACGCCGGTCGGCATTCCCACCCGGCCCGAAGATCGTTACCAGCCCCGCCCCGAGGATCTGCCCGAGGCGGAGGGCCTGATTCTGGCCTCGCCCGCCAACCCGTCGGGAACGGTCCTGACCGTGCCCGAGCTGGCGGCACTGACCGAGGCGGCGCGGGCGCGGAACATGGCGGTCATTTCAGACGAGATCTATCACGGGCTGGGCTATAACGGGCGGTGCCATTCCGCACTTGAGGTGACGGATGAGGTTGTTGTCGTAAACTCCTTCAGCAAATACTTTTCCATGACCGGATGGCGTGTCGGCTGGATGGTCGTCCCGCCCGACATGATCCGCACGGTCGAACGGCTGGCCCAGAACCTGTTCATCTGTCCTCCCCATGCCAGTCAGGTTGCCGCCCTTGCAGCGCTGGATTGCATCCCCGAGGCCGAAGCGAACCGCGCCGTTTATGCCGAAAACCGCCGCCTGATGCTGGAAGGGCTGCCGCGCGCCGGGTTCGACCGGATCGCGCCGCCGGAAGGGGCCTTCTACATCTATGCCGATGTGTCGCACCTGACCGATGACTCTGTCAGCTTTGCGGCGGAGATCCTTGAAAAGGCGGGCGTCGCGGTCACGCCCGGTCTGGATTTCGATCCCGAGCGGGGGCGGCAGACGCTGCGGTTCTCCTATGCCCGCGCGACGGCGGACATTGCCGAAGGATTGGCGCGCCTGACCACTTTCATGGCGGCCAGATGAGGGTTCTGGCGCTGATCCTGTCGCTGATCCTCGGGCTGCCCCTGTCGCTGGCGGCGCAGGAGCCCGCCCGGATCCAGCTGGGCGGATCCGCTGTCACCACGGCGTCTCAGGGTTGGTGGCACCGGCTGTTCGGGCCGGAGCCGTTGCAGATGACGCTGGCGCTGGATCGGCCGGTTCCTTATCGCGTCTTTCTTGTCGGAGAGCCGGCGCGTCTCGTAATCGACCTGAAGGGCGTCGACCTGTCGGGGCAGGACCCGGCGACCCTGTTCGGCCATGGGCGCCTGCCCGCGGTCCGATGGGGCAGCTTTCGGCGGGGATGGGCGCGGATCGTGCTGGAACTGCCCGGACCGTTCCGCGTCGCGCGTGCCGGCATGAACACGCGCGGTGCCGAAACGACGCTGACGGTTGACCTTGCCCCCGTATCCGAGGCCGCCTTCGCGCCGCGTCCCTCGGCCGCAACGGTCCTGCGTGATCTGCCCGATCCGGCCGAACTGCCCGAAGCGCCCGCGCGTGCCGACGGGCTGGTCGTCATGCTGGATCCCGGCCATGGCGGCTTTGACCCCGGTGCACAGGCCAACGGAGAAACCGAGGCGCAGTTGGTGCTGGCTTTTGCGCAGGAACTGCGCAAGGCGCTGCAGGCGCGCGGCGTTTCTGTCGAGATGACGCGCGACAGCGACGTTTATGTGCGGCTGGAACAGCGCATGACGGCCGCCCGACAGTCCGGCGCGCATCTGCTGCTGTCGCTGCATGCCGATGCGCTGCCAAGGGGGCAGGCGGCCGGGGCCACGGTTTATGTCTGGAACTCGGGGTCCGACGAACAGGCGGCGCGGCAACTGGCGATGCGGCACCAGCGCGACGACCTGCTGTCGGGGGTGGACCTGTCGGGGCAGGACGATGCCCTGACCATGGCGCTGATGGATTTCGCCCGAACCGACACCCAGCCCCGGTCCGAAGGTTTTGCCCGGCTGCTGGCATCGCGCATGGCGCTTCTGGGCATCGGGCTGCACGGGCGTCCGGTGCAGGGGGCCGCGTTCTCGGTGCTGAAGTCGCCCGACATCACCTCGGCCCTGCTGGAGCTGGGCTTCATCTCGGATGACACGGATCTGGCGAACCTGACCGATCCGTTGTGGCGCGCGCGCATGGTCGAGGCGGTGGCGGATGCCACAACGGGATGGTGGCGCGACGAACAGGCCCGGGCAGGACTGTTGCGCCGTTAGGTCAGCCAGTGTTGTTTTGACCACAAGGGGACGTGCGTCTATAGCGGGGGCAAGGCTTCGAAAGGCGGATTCTCGTGCTGCGACCCATCCTCTCATTCTTTGGTGCGATCTTTTCCTGGGTGGTGACGGGGGTCTTCTTTGCCGCACTGACGGTGGGGGGCATCTTCTGGATCTATTCGCGCGACCTGCCCAGCCACGAGACGCTGGCCCAGTATTCGCCCAAGACCATCAGCCGCATCTATTCCGCGGAAGGGCAGCTGATCGACGAATTTGCCGAGGAGCGCCGGATCTTCGTGCCGATCGACGAAGTGCCGGACTTGGTCAAGCAGGCCTTCATCAGCGCAGAGGACAAGAATTTCTACAGCCATCCGGGCTATGACCTGCGCGGCATCCTGGGGGCGGCGGCACAGGCGGTGCAGTCGCGCGGCTCCAGCGTCCGGGGTGCTTCGACCATCACGCAGCAGGTGATGAAGAACTTTCTGCTGTCCAGCGACCGCAGCGTCGAACGCAAGGTCAAGGAACTGATCCTGGCCGCCCGGCTGGAACGCACGCTGTCCAAGGACCAGATTCTGGAGCTGTATCTGAACGAGATCTTTCTGGGCCAGAACAGCTTTGGCGTCGTTGCCGCCGCGCAAACCTATTTCAACAAGTCGTTGTCCGAACTGATGCCGCACGAGGCCGCGATGCTGGCCGCCATGCCGCAGGCGCCGGGCCGCTATCATCCCGTCACCGCCAAGGAGCGGGTGACCGAGCGGCGCAACTATGTCCTGCGCGAGATGTGGCAGAACGGGTTCATCGACGAGGCCACCTACGAGGCCGAGGCGCGGCTGCCGCTGCGCTCGGTGCAGAACGGCGACTATCCGTCCTTTCGCCGGCAACTGCCGTCCCGCGATTACTTCACCGACGAGATCCGCCGCCAGCTGAGCCGGGAATTCGGGCAGGAAGAGTTCTTTGGCGGCGGCCTGACGATCCGGGCGACCGTCGACCCTGACCTGCAGTCCGAGGCCGCCGAAGCACTGCAGCAGGCGTTGGAGGATTACGACCGCAACCGCGGCGTTTGGCGTGGCACGGGGCAGACCATTCCGGCCGCTGCGCTGACCGACGAAGCCGCGTGGCGTGGCGCCCTGTGGGATCTGCGCCTTCCGCGTGACATCGCCGGCTGGCGCCCCGCCGTGGTCCTCGAGGTGGGCGCCAGCGATGCCCGGATCGGCATTGAAGGCATCGAGGAGGCTGGAAACGGCCACTGGATTCCCGCCGCCGATGTCCAATGGGCCCGTCCGATGGACCGCGAAACGGGCCAGCTTGGTCCGCGCGCGCAGGTGGCGGGCGATCTGCTGGCGGTGGGGGATGTGGTTCTGGTGCGCGCCATGACCGCCGACAGCGACAACAGCTTCATCCGCTGGACCCTTCGCCAGGTGCCCGAGGTGCAGGGCGGCTTCATGGCGATGGACGTGAACACGGGCCGCGTTCTGGCGATGCAAGGCGGGTTTTCCTATGAAAGCTCGGTCTTCAACCGGGCCACGCAGGCGCAGCGGCAGCCCGGTTCCAGTTTCAAACCCTTTGTTTATGCCGCCGCACTGGACAATAATTATACGCCCGCGACCATCGTGGTGGACGAGCCGATCCGCATCAACACGCCCCAAGGCCTGTGGGAACCCAAGAACTCTTCCGGCCGCCATTACGGACCGACGCCCTTGCGCACGGGGATCGAGCAGTCCCGCAACCTGATGACCATCCGCATCGCGGATGATATCGGGATGGAGCGCGTGGCCGAATATGCCGAGAATTTCGGCGTTTACGACAAGCTTGGTCCGTTTCTCGCCAATGCGCTGGGGGCACAGGAAACGACCCTGTTCAAGATGGTCGCGGCCTATGCCATGTTTGCCAATGGCGGAGAGCGGGTCGAGCCGACGCTGGTGGACCGGGTGCAGGACCGTCGCGGGCGCACCATCTATCGTCATGACCTGCGCGTCTGCCAGACCTGCGGGATGCAGCCGCTGCCCCTGGGACAGGGGCCGGTCATCGACAGCAACCGCGAGCGGGTGATGGATGCGGTGACGGCCTATCAGCTGACCTCGATGCTGGAAGGCGCGGTCGAGCGGGGTTCGGGATCGGGCGTGAACCTGCCGGTTCCGATTGCGGGCAAGACGGGGACAACGAACGATGCCAAGGACGTGTGGTTCATCGGCTATTCCAGCAACATCGTGGCGGGCTGTTATCTGGGATATGACCAGCCCCGGTCCCTGGGCGAGCGGGCTTTTGGCGGCACTTTGTGCGTGCCGGTCTTCAACGCCTTCATGAAGGCCGCAGTGGCCGAATATGGCGGGACCGAGTTCAAGGTTCCTCCCGGCGGCTACTGGGTCAAGATTGACCGCATCACCGGGCAGCGCCTGCCTGACAATGCAACGGGTCCCAACGTGATCTCGGAATATTTCCGCGAAGGAACGGACCCGGACTGGCTGGCCCCGTTTGTCGTGTCAGGATTCGGGGACGAGACGGTGATCCTGCCATGGGAGGCGGGGGCGGATGCCCGAAGCGGCCAGTCGATCACAACCTCGACCGGACAAACGCGGGTGATCCCCAAGCAAACCGATTTCGGCAGCATGTCCTCGGGCGGGCTGTACTGAGCCGTTCGCAAGGCCTTGGGTAAATGCGGCCTCGCTAGCGCTGGTCCGCGTCCTTTGCTCCGCCGGCGCCTTTCTGCGGATGGGTTTCACATGCGCGAGCCTCAGCAGCAGAAGGCCATAGGCGGACGCGATCAGGGCCAGCATGCCCTTCCCCGTGCCGCAGCACAGGCCGATCGCGCCAGCCAGCCACATCGAAGCCCCCGTGGTCATGCCGTGCACGCTCGACCCCCTGAGGATGATCGACCCGGCCGCCAGAAAGGCCACCCCCACGTTGCCGGCTTCGATCAGGCGCAGCGGGTCCACCTGCAGGGCCGCATCCTCGTCCGAACGGATATGGGTCAGTTCCGTCGCAATGACGGTGAAAAGCGCCGCCGCCATCGAGATCAGCATATGGGTTCGCAGGCCTGCGGCATGGTCGTTCCGCTCACGCTTTCATCCCATGACAGCGCCGGTGACCAACGCCAGAAGCATCCGGGCGGCCGCGACGCCCAGGTCCATCGACTGCATCGGCTGGAAGGTCATCTGCATCAGGTCGCTCATGGCCCCTCCTTTGCAGGGATACACTAACGGCATCGGGGTGGTTGCGCGGCGCTGGTCTTGCCCAGCACGGCCCGCCGCGTTATCACCCCGAACCTGACGCCAGCCGAAGGAAACCGCCATGCGCGCCGAGACGCAGTCCACCATCGAGGCCATCCGCCGTTCGCTGACCCTGCTGGGACAGCGACTGGACTGGCAGACGGCGCCCCATCGCCTGGAAGAGATGAACGCGATGATCGAGGACGGCGACCTGTGGTCCGACCCTGCCCGCGCGCAGAAGCTGATGCGCGAGCGCCAGTCGCTGTCCGATGCCATCGACACCTATCGCCGGATCGAGGGCGATCTGACCGCCAATGCCGAGATGGTCGAGTTGGCCGAGGAAGAGGGGGACGCCGAACTGGTGGCCGAGGCCGAGGGCAACCTCAAGGCGCTGGCCGACATGGCCGCCCAGAAGGAACTGGAGGCCCTGCTGAACGGCGAAGCGGACGCCAATGACACGTTCCTCGAGATCAACGCGGGCGCAGGTGGCACGGAAAGCTGTGACTGGGCCTCGATGCTGGCGCGGATGTATGTCCGCTGGGCCGAGAAAAAGGGCTACGAGGTCGAACTGCTGTCGGAAACGGCAGGGGACGAGGCAGGCATCCGCAGCGCCGGCTACAAGATCACCGGGCACAATGCCTATGGCTGGCTGAAATCGGAATCGGGTGTGCACCGCCTGGTCCGCATCAGCCCTTATGACAGCGCGGCGCGGCGGCACACGTCGTTCAGTTCAGTCTGGGTTTATCCGGTGGTGGACGAGAACATCGAGATCGACATTCCCGACCGCGACATCCGCATCGACACCTATCGGTCGTCGGGCGCAGGCGGGCAGCACGTCAACACCACCGACTCGGCCGTGCGGATCACCCACCTGCCGACGAACATCGTCGTCACCAGTTCGGAAAAGTCCCAGCACCAGAACCGCGCCAACGCCATGGCCGCGCTGAAGGCGCGCCTGTACCAGATGGAATTGGACCGCCGGAACGCCGAAGTGAACGCCCAGCACGCGGCCAAGGGCGATGCGGGCTGGGGCAACCAGATCCGCTCCTATGTCCTGCACCCCTACCAGATGGTCAAGGATCTGCGCACTTCCGAGGAAACAAGCGACACCCAAGGCGTTCTGGATGGCGATCTGGATCGCTTCATGGCGGCCACGCTGGCGCTGGACGTGGCCGGAAAAAGCCGCGCCGAGGCCAATTCCGACGACTGACCATTTTGCTGCGCTGCAGCATAGCCGAACAGAAATGTTTGCTTTTCTGCCATTTTGCCTGATGCTGCAGGTGCATCATGCAGAAGGGCGGTTCCATGGATAACAAGAGCATCAACCTGGCACTGCAAGGCGGCGGCGCGCATGGCGCCTTTACCTGGGGCGTGCTGGACCGGCTGCTGGATGAGCGCTGGCTGCAGATTGCCGCGATCAGCGGCACATCGGCCGGCGCCCTGAACGGGGCGGCACTGAAGGCAGGCCTGGCGGCGCGATCGGGGCAGGGTGGCCGGCTGGCAGCCCGCGAGAACCTCGACGCCCTGTGGTCCGAGATCGGTTCCATGAGCGACAACCGCGTGGTGCGCTGGATGCAGTCGCTGCTGCCGATGCCGCGCGGCCTGCAGCGCTGGACCGAGCTTGTGTCTCCGGCCGCCTGGCTGGATGGGCTGACGCGGTTGCTCAGCCCTTATGACTATGGCCCGTTCTATACGAATCCTCTGGGGCCGCTGCTGGCGGGGCTGCCTTATCCTGATTTCGCCAGCGAGACGGGCCCTGCGCTTTATGTTGCCGCCACCAATGTCCGGACGGGCCGCATTCGCGTCTTTACCGGCCGTCAGACCACGGCCGAGGCCGTGATGGCGTCCGCTTGCCTGCCGACGTTGTTCCAGGCGGTCGAGTTTCATGACCCCGAGACAGGGCGTATCGAAGCCTATTGGGATGGCGGCTATTCCGGCAATCCTGCCTTGTTCCCGCTTTACAAATCGCGGTTTCCCCGAGATATCGTGATCGTCGCGATCAACCCCCTGTTGCGCGACACGCTGCCCCGCAGTCCTGTCGAGATCGCGGATCGCGTGAACGAGGTCAGTTTCAACAGTTCGCTGGTAAACCAGCTGCGAGCCATCAACTTCGTCAAGCGGCTGTTCGTTCAAGGGCGGCTGGAGGGGGACGCGATGAAGAACGTTCTGGTCCACCTGATTGACGACGTGGCCTTGATGAACGACCTGAACGCGCGGTCCAAGCTGATGCCGCGCCCCGGTCTGCTGGCCTCGATGAAACGGGCCGGACAGGAGGCCGCGGATCGCTTCATCGAGGATCATGCCGACAAGATCAACCGCGAGGACAGTTTCGATCTGTCCTCGTTGTTTCCGGCTGCGGCGCTGCCCTGACTGCTCGATTCTTGCCTTTGGAGCGGGGGCGATGGCCTGTGCGGCTGTGACGGACGAGGGCTGCGGATTTATCCGCCGGGCCGGGAGGCCGTCGAGGATCTTGCCTGCGGCGGCGTCCGTGCCGCCATCAGCGCGACACAGGAGCGGGCCTCAGTTGTTTCCGGGTGGACGACGCTACTTCAACGTGCTCGAACACAAGGTTTCGCCCCCGGACCTGATCGTGCGGTTGTTCAGACTCCGCGGCATTCTTTTGACCAGTCCGCTTCCGGGCTGGTTCATGTCAGATTCGCCGCTTGCGATCGGGCGGTCAGGCCATTGCCTTGGCGATGGAGGCTGCCAGGCGGGCGTTGTTCAGCACCAGCGCGATGTTCGAATCGAGCGAGCGTCCCTCGGTCAGCTCAAAGATCCGGCCCAGCAGGAAGGGCGTCACCGCCTTGGCGGCAATGCCTTGCGCCTCGGCCTCGGACAGCGCTTGCTCGATGACGGGCATGATCTGGTCCTTGGTGATCTCGGCCTCGGCGGGGATGGGGTTGGCCACGAGTTGCCCACCTTTCAGCCCCAGACGGGCGCGCATGGCGGCGGCGGCGGCGATTTCTTCGGGGCTGTCCATGCGCAGAGGCGCCCGGATGCCGGAAGCCCGCGACCAGAAGGCCGGCAGCTCGTCCTGACCAAAGGCGATGACCGGGACGCCAAGCGTTTCCAGCACCTCCCATGTTTTCAGCAGGTCCAGAATGGCCTTGGCGCCCGCGGCCACCACCGTTACCGGCGTTTGCGCCAGCTCCTGCAGGTCGGCCGAGATGTCAAAGCTGGTCTCGGCCCCACGATGGACGCCGCCGATGCCGCCGGTGGCAAAGACCTTGATCCCCGCCAAGTGGGCGCAGATCATCGTGGCTGCAACGGTTGTGGCACCGGTGCGCCCGTTGGCGATGCATACGGCCAGGTCGGCGCGGCTCAGCTTCATGGCTTCGGCCGGCGGCGTCTGGGCGAGGGAACGCAGGGCGTCCGGAGTCAGGCCGATATGGATCTGGCCGCCCATGACGGCAATGGTGGCGGGCACGGCACCGCCTTCACGGATCGTCGCCTCGACCTTTTCAGCCATCTCCAGGTTCTGGGGCCACGGCATGCCATGGGTGATGATGGTCGATTCCAGCGCAACAACAGGGCGGCCCTGCGCCAGTGCTTCGGCGACCTCGGGGGCAAAAAACAGGGGAGCGGTATGGGTCACGGGACATCCTTTCCGGAAACATGGGCGGCCGAAGAACGGACGGCCTGGCGCAGCGCCGCATCGCGCGGCTGGCTTGACAGTTCGGCCGCCAGATGGGCGGCCAGAAAGCAGTCCCCGGCGCCGGTCACACGGGCCACGACAACTGCGGGCGGTTGATGGGTCAGGGTCGGGGCACCTGCCATGGCCTCGGCGGCAGGGTTCGGGCCGTCGGTCACTAGAACACGGGGCGCACCCCGCGCCACCACGGCTTCGGCCGCGCTGGCCGCGTCCGGGCAGGCGCGGCCGGCCAGGATCTCGGCCTCCAGTCTGTTCAGGTAAAAGCAGCCGCGTCGCGCGGCGATCAGCGGCTCGAGACGTTCCGCCTTGCCAGGGCTGGCCGGCACGACCCGCAGGTCGGCCGATGCCAGCCGCTTGTCCCGCGCGATCAGTTCCAGAAGATCCTCGGTCAGGTTGCCGTCCACGACGACAGGCCTGGTCCAGCCGGCAAGGTCACGGTCCAGAGGACCCAGGATGTTCTGTCCCGCCAGTTCCAGGCTGAAGGCGTCGGCAATGGCCGCAATGAGGCCCTCGCTGTCCTCGATCCCCATGTAACAGTCAGTGGGCAGGCCGGTGTCACGGGTCAGAAATTCCGTGCGTACGCCAAGGCGCAACGCTTCGGTGATCAAGGCATCACCCTCGGGGTCGCGTCCCACGGCCGACAGCACCGCCGGCGTCAGTCCCCACCGGGCCAGCGCAACGGCCACGTTCAAGGCGACACCACCGGGAAGGTGGCGAATGCGACCCGGCACATCGGCGCCCGGTGCCATTCGGCGGGGCGCCCGTCCGATCACGTCCCACAGCATCGCCCCGATACACAGGACGTCAGGCGTCAGGGTCATTGTCAATCCTCAGCTCGGTTTCCAGGAACCGTTCGAAGTCATCCAGGTCAACGGGATCGAATTGCCCGAAGCCCTGCATCCAGACCGAGGCCATGCGCATCCCGTCCGGGTCAAGCTTGCACCATGTGATCCGTCCCCGCCGCTCTTGCCGGATCAGGCCGGCGGCTGCAAGCACGGCAAGATGCTTGGAGATCGCAGCCAAGCTGATGTGGAACGGCTGCGCGACATCGCTGACTGCCATGTCGTCCTCCAGAAGCATCGACAGAACCCTTCGGCGCGTGGGGTCCGCCAGCGCCGCAAAGATCAGGTCCAGCCGATCGGGCAGGGCAGGCAGGGTCATGAACGGGCCTTTGAAAGGTTGCATGGTCAACCGGGCGGTTGAACAATGTCCTGTCACATTGGGAAACGCAACCCCCGCACCCAAGGCGACGGTTTCAAGGAATTTAGAGTTTTCAACAGGTTGGGATACTGCCCCTGTTGCTTGACTTGCGCGGCGCTTGCCCCTAGACAGCGCCCAACGATGACGGGGGCGTGAAAAGATGGCCGAAGGGCCCCGAGGCGAGGCAGACAGGGCGGCGGATGCCGAACGGCTGCGCGCGTTGGAAGCCAAGCTGGCCGCGAAAGCGCCCAAGCCTCAGGGCCCCGGCCCGATGGGCAAGTACGAACAGGCCAATCTGGCCTGGCGCATGGTGATCGAACTGGTGGCCGGGCTGGGTCTTGGTTTCGTGGTCGGTTACGGGCTGGACTATCTGCTGGGGACGACGCCCGTGCTGATGGTCCTGTTCATTTTTCTGGGCCTTGCGGCCGGCGTCAAATCGATGATGCGCACCGCGGGCGAACTTGACAGGAATTCCGGCCCAAGGCCGGATGATGCAAAATCCGGCACAGCGCCGGGCAGTGACGAGAGGGATTGATCGTGGCGACGGAAGCGACTGGCGGCGGCCTTGAATTCCATCCGATGGACCAGTTCGTGGTCCGGCCGCTGTTCGGCGCGGGCGAGGTGCATTGGTACACGCCGACCAACGTCACGCTGTGGCTGGCCCTGACGGCCCTGGCGGCGATCGCGCTGCTGGTGCTGGGAACGCGTGGCCGCGCCATCGTGCCAAACCGCGCGCAGTCGATGGCCGAGATGGCCTATGGCCTCGTCCACAAGATGATCGAGGACATCGCCGGCAAGGATGGCTTGCGCTATTTCCCCTATGTCCTGACGCTGTTCCTGTTCATCGTCTTCGCGAACCTTCTGGGTCTGGTGCCGCTCGGCTTTACCGTGACATCGCATATCGCCGTCACCGGAGTGCTGGCGATGGCGGTGTTCCTGGGCGTGACATTCATCGGCTTTGCCCGCAACGGCGCGCATTTCCTTGACCTGTTCTGGATCCGCTCGGCCCCCCTGGCCGTCCGCCCGGTTCTGGCCGTGATCGAGGTCATCAGCTATTTTGTGCGCCCGCTGAGCCTGTCCATCCGACTGGCCGGCAACATGATCGCGGGCCATGCCGTGATCAAGGTTTTCGCGGGCTTCGCGGCCATCGCCGCCGTTGCCCCTGTCGCCATCATCGCCGTTGTCGGGATGTATGCCTTCGAGGTGCTGGTCGCCTTCGTGCAGGCCTATGTCTTTACCATCCTGACCTGCGTCTACCTCAAGGATGCGCTGCACCCGTCGCACTGAGGCGATGGGCTGCGGCCCCCGCGCGGTACCCTTCGGGACCGCATCCACCACGATTGACAATCTTCCAACCGCAAGGAGAAATACCATGGAAGGCAATATCGGAGAACTGGGCCAGTACATCGGCGTCGGCCTGACCGCGTTCGGCATGGGCTTTGCCGCCTTGGGCGTGGGCAACGTTGCCGGCAACTTCCTGGCCGGTGCCCTGCGCAACCCGTCGGCCGCTGCCGGCCAGACCGCCACGCTGTTCATCGGCATGGCATTCGCCGAAGCTCTGGGGATCTTCTCGTTCCTCGTCGCGCTTCTGCTGATGTTCGCGGTCTGATCCAACGCCATCCTTGCGGCGGGGTGGGGGCCTGACCCCCACCCCATCGTCATATCGTAAGGCCATGGGGTAGGAAATGTTCAGCCTGTTGCAAGAGGCCGCAACCACCGCGGTCGAACATAATCAAGGCGCCGTCGTTCATGGCAACGACGTCGTTCGCGAAGCGCATGTCGGGACACCCGGGATCGCGCAGGCGGATCATGCCGCCGAAGCCGCGGGGCTTCCGCAGCTGGATATGGCCACGTTCGGCAACCAGATCTTCTGGCTGGTGGTCACGCTGGTCGTGCTTTACCTGGTGCTGTCGCGCGTGGCACTGCCGCGCATCGCGGCCGTCCTGTCGGATCGCCAAGGTGCCGTGACCGGCGACCTGATGGCCGCCGAAGAATTCAAGCTGAAGGCCCGCGAGGCCGAGACTGCCTATGACAAGGCTCTGGCGGATGCCAGAACCGAGGCCCAGGCCATCGTGGCGCAGAACCGGGCTGCCATCCAGGCCGATCTGGACGCCGCCATCGCGCGGGCGGATGCCGAGATTGCCGCTCGCACGGCTGAGTCGGAAACCCGCATCCGCGAGATCCGCGCGTCGTCCGACGTCAGTGCCCGCCAGGTCGCGCAGGACGTCACGGCCGAACTGGTGCGCGTGTTCGGCGGTTCGGTCGATCAAGCTGCGGTCGGTGCCGCTGTTGACGGGCGCATGAAAGGGACCCTGCAATGATCCGCATTCTTGCATCCGCAACGGCAGGCCTGTTGGCTGCCGGTCCGGCAATGGCCGCGACGGGGCCGTTCTTTTCGCTGCGCAACACGAACTTCATCGTGCTGCTGGCGTTTCTGGCCTTCATCGGGGTGCTGGTCTACTTCAAGGTGCCCCAGATGCTGGGTGGCCTGCTGGACAAGCGCGCTGACGGGATCCGCAACGATCTGGACGAAGCTCGTCGTCTGCGCGAGGAAGCGCAGGAGATCTATGCCAGCTATGAACGTCGCTCGCGCGAGGTGAAGGGTCAGGCGGATCAGATCGTTGCCAATGCCAAGCGTGAGGCCGAGGCGCAGGCTGCAAAAGCACAGGACGATCTTCGCCGGTCCATCGACCGTCGCCTCCAGGCGGCACAGGACCAGATCGCAGGCGCCGAGAACGACGCCGTTCGCGCGATCCGGGATCGGGCCGTTCAGACCGCCGTTGCCGCCGCGTCCGAAATCCTGACGACTCAGGTCCGGGGCGGCCAGCGCTCGGCAGGGATCGACGACGCCATCGAAGACGTGGCGCGTCGCCTGAACTGAGGCGAATACCAATCTGACAGTGATCCACCCCCGGCGCCCTGCGGCTTCGGGGGTTTTTCTTGCGCGGCCCTCACCGTTCGATGCGGTTCTGCAGGCGCAGTTGTGCCACCGCGGCATGTTCGTCCGCGCGGCGTTGTGCGGTCAGGCTGCGGCCCACGCAGTCGAGGTGATCCTCCAGCGCCTTGCGGGCACGTTGTCCGTCGCGTGCTTGGAGGGCATCGTTGATCGCGGCATGCTGGTTCAGGATCTGGTCGCGCAATTCGGGCTTGGTGAACATGCGCGGACGGTTGAACAGCATCCCTTGGCGCAACAGGTCCTGCATGGCCCGCATCATGTGGAGCGCGATCACGTTGTGGCTGGCTTCGATGATGGCCATGTGGAAATCGGCATCCAGCGCGGCTTCGGCTTCCGGATCTCCCTTGGCATGCACCTGCCGCATCGCGCTCAGAATGCGGTCCAGAACCTCCAGATCGGTGGCGCCCGCTGCCGAGGCCGCACGTTCCGCCGCCAAGCCTTCCAGATCCTTGCGAAAGGTCAGATAATCGTCTGCCGCCTGTGGATGGCGGGCGATGAGTCGCACCAGCGCGGGCGAGAAGGCGCTGCCCAGCACATCCGCGACAAAGACGCCGGCTCCGGGCCGAGTGACCAGAAGGCCCTCGTTCTGCATGGTCGCCAGCGCTTCGCGCAGCGACGGGCGGCTGACCCCCAGGCGGTCCGCAAGGTCGCGCTCGCCCGGCAGGCGCTCGCCGGGGCGAAGGACGCCTTGCAGGATCAGGGTTTCCAGTTGGCGGGTGACCGCATCGGACAGGCGGGCTTGGTCGATCTTTTCGAAGGGCATGGTGGACCGTTGGTTGTCGGGCGTCATCGTAGAAGTGAACACGCGCAAAGCAAAGGGCCGGGCTTGACGCCCGGCCCTTCAAGTCAGCGGTGGGACCGATTACTGGGTCGGGCGGATCAGGATCTCGACGCGGCGGTTCTGGGCGCGGCCGGCCTCGGTCGCGTTCGAGGCGACAGGTTGGGTCAGGCCGCGGCCCGTGGCCATCAGGCGGTTCTGCGACACGCCTGCGGCAGCCAGGATGCCGGCGACCGATTGCGCGCGACGCTGCGACAGGTCGAGGTTGTAGGCTGCGCTGCCCGTGTTGTCGGTGTGGCCGATGACCTCGACGCGGCTGTTGGGATACTGGTTCAGGTTGCGCGCCACGGCGTAAAGGTCGGACTGTGCCGGGCCGGACACCGCGGCCGAGTTCGTGGCAAACAGGATGCCCTCGGGCATCACGACCTGCAGATAGGAGCCGTGGTTGACGATCTGCACGTTCGGGTTCGAGATCGACTGCTGCAGCGCCGCTGCCTGACGGTCAAGGATGTTGCCCGCAACGGCACCCGCAGCGGCCCCTACGATGGCCCCGCGCGCGGCGTCGCGGCCCTGATTGTTGCTGTCGCTGTCGCGGGTCGCGCCATAAAGCGCGCCAACAGCCGCACCGGCCAAGGCACCCTGCTGGGTGCGGCTCATGCCGGTTCCCGTACCAGACATGCCGGTACCAGTCATGCCGGGATCGGCGCAGGCGCCCAAAATCATCAGGCCGGAGGCGGCAAGAGCGGTGGTCATGCGGAGTTTCATCGGGCTCCCTTTCCTTGAACAAGGGCGGGCGGTCCGCCGCCGCGCCATGATGTCGTGACAATATCCGGGCAGGGTGTGTCCCTGATTCCGGTTTGTGGCGTCAACGCGTGGCAAGCTGTCGCAGTTCCGCGGCAAAGGAAAGTCACTGTTTCGTGGAGAGCGCTGGAATGGCTGTCAAATTGCCGGCGTGACCTCGCGCTTGGCAGCCCTTGCAATACGAACCCATGCCGTCCAAAAGCGGCAGGCCATGGCCATTCTCAGACGTCCGCCCCCCGCCTTGCCCTTTGTCGAACAGGTCGCGATCTTTTCGCGTCTGGCCGAGGCCAATCCTGAACCCCAAACCGAGTTGCAGTTCGTGAACCCGTTCACGCTGGTCGTGGCCGTTGCCTTGTCGGCGCAGGCGACCGATGTGGGGGTGAACAAGGCGACACGCGGGCTGTTCGCAGTGGCCGACACGCCGCAGAAGATGCTGGACCTGGGGCTGGATGGCGTGACCGAGCATATTCGAACGATCGGGCTGTTCCGGCAAAAGGCCAAGAACGTGATCGCCCTGTCCCGCATCCTGGTCGAGGAGTTCGGCGGTCAGGTTCCCGACAGCCGCGCCGCCCTGATGCGGCTGCCCGGCGTGGGGCGCAAGACGGCGAATGTGGTCCTGTCCTGCGCGTTCGGCCATCCTGCGCAGGCCGTCGACACGCACATCTTCCGCGTCGGCAACCGCACCCGGGTCGCGCCCGGCCGCGACGTGGACGAGGTCGAGCGGGCCATCGAGGACAACGTCCCGGCCCGTTTCCAGGCGCATGCGCATCACTGGCTGATCCTGCACGGCCGTTACATCTGCCAGGCGCGCAAGCCGCGCTGCGGGATCTGCCCGATCCGTGACCTGTGCCCTTATGAGGAGAAGACCGCATGACCACCCCTTACGTGATCGGCATCGGCAATGCCGTCATGGACATCATCGCCCCCACCGAGGAGGCGCGGCTGGACCAGCTGGGCATCACCAAGGGCATCATGCAACTGGTCGACCGCGAACGGTCCGAATACCTGATGGCAGCCCAGGCCGACGACCATTCCTCGCGTCGTGAACAGGCGCGGATGATCGCGGGCGGCAGCGTCGCCAACACCCTGGCCGGGATCGGCAAGCTGGGCCTGCGGACCTCCTTCGTCGGGCTGGTCGCCGATGACGAGATCGGGCGCCTTTACGCCCGCCAGACCGAAGGGTCCGGAACGCGTTTCGTCAACGCTCCGGTGGCGGGGTCGGGGCTGCCCAGTTCGCGCACGATCATCTTCGTGACGCCCGATGGCGAGCGGTCGATGAACACCTATCTGGGCATTTCCGCCGAACTGGGTCCGGACGAGGTCGATCCGGTCGTGTTCGAAGACGCGGGCTGGCTGTTCCTGGAAGGCTATCTGTTCGACAAGCCCAAGGGGAAGGACGCCTTTCTAAAGGCTGCGGCCGAGATTCACCGTGCGGGCGGGCAGGCCGGTATCGCCCTGTCGGATCCGTTCTGCGTCGATCGGCACCGCGACGACTTTCGCAGGCTGGTCGCGGGGCAGATGGATTACGTGATCGGCAACGTTCACGAATGGCAGGCGCTTTACCAGGTCGAGGATCTGGAAGAAGCGCTGCGTCTGGCCGTTGCTGATTGCGGGACGGTGATCTGCACCCGCTCGGGCGACGATGCGATCCTGATCCGGGGAACCGAGCGGGTGATGGCGCCTGTCCACCGCATCGTTCCCGTCGATGCGACGGGGGCGGGCGATCAGTTCGCGGCCGGGTTGATCTTTGGTCTGGCACAGGGTTTGCCGCTGGAGGTCGCCGGCCGCATGGGCTGCATCGCTGCGGCCGAGGTGATCGCCCATGTGGGCGCCCGGCCCGAAGATGACATCCGGGCACGGTTCCGTGCGGAAGGGCTGATCTAGCCCAAATTCGATGACCACGGGGGTTGGTCCCGGTGATGCGGCGGCGGTTCGCGCGATGCGCGACAGTCGCGGTTTCGTGACGTTGCGTGAAACGTGACGCCCGTGTATCACCGCCCGAAATGCGAGCAGCTGAAGGAAGTGCCATGCGCAGGGTTGTTGTCACCGGATTGGGAATGGTCACGCCCCTGGCCTCGGGCGTCGAGGCCACATGGGAACGGCTGCTGGCCGGCAAGTCCGGTGCCCGCACCATCACGCGGTTCGACCCCAAGGACGTGGTGACGAAGTACGCCTGCGAGATCCCCTTCGGAGACGGCAGCGACGGCACCTTCAACCCCGATGACTGGATGGAGCCCAAGGACCGACGCAAGGTCGACGACTTCATCCTGTATGGCGTCGCGGCTGCCCATCAGGCGGTGACCAATGCCGGCTGGATGCCGGAGGACGAGGAATCCCGGCTGCGGACCGGCGTGATGCTGGGCTCGGGCATCGGCGGCCTTTCCTCGATCGCCGAAACCGCCGTCCTGATCAAGGAACGGGGCCCCAAGCGGGTCAGCCCGTTCTTCATCCCAGGTGCGTTGATCAACCTGATCTCGGGTCAGGTCTCGATCCGCTATGGGTTCAAGGGACCGAACCACGCGGTCGTGACGGCCTGTTCGACCGGTTCGCATGCCATCGGTGATGCGGCGCGGCTGATCCGTTATGGCGATGCCGACGTGATGATCGCCGGTGGCGCCGAAAGCCCGATCAGCGAGATCGGGATCGCGGGTTTCAACGCCTGCAAGGCACTGTCGACCCGGCGCGCGAACGACCCTTGGGCCGCCAGCCGCCCTTATGACGCTGACCGGGACGGTTTCGTCATGGGCGAGGGTGCGGGTGTCGTGGTGCTGGAAGAGTACGAGCACGCCAAGGCCCGCGGGGCCAGGATCTATGCCGAAGTACTGGGTTATGGCCTGTCGGGGGATGCGTATCACATCACCGCACCGTCCGAGGATGGCGACGGCGGTTATCGCGCCATGGAGGCCGCCCTGCGGAACGCGGGCATTGGTGCCGAGCGCATCGACTATATCAACGCGCATGGCACCAGCACCATGGCCGACACCATCGAACTGGGCGCGGTCGAGCGTCTTCTGGGCGACCACGCCGGCAACGCCGTGATGTCGTCGACCAAGTCGAGCATCGGTCATCTGCTGGGCGCGGCCGGTGCGGTCGAGGCGATCTTTGGCGTGCTGGCCATCCGCGACCAGATCTGCCCGCCGACGATCAACCTGGACAACCCGGCTGTTGAAACAAAGCTGGATCTCGCCGCCAATGCGGCTGTCCGGCGCAAGGTCGATGTCGTGCTGTCCAACAGCTTCGGCTTTGGCGGCACCAACGCCAGCCTGATCCTCGGGAAGGTCGAGGGATGATCTGGCGCAACATCGCCTCGAACTTCCTGACGCTGGCAATCGTGCTGCTGATTGCCGCCGCCGCCGCCGTGGCCTGGGCCAAGCACGAGTTTACGGGTCCGGGGCCGAGTGCGGTGGCGCAATGCGTTCAGATCGAGCCGGGGGCCAGCCTGAACGGCGTCAGCGCCCGGCTGCAGGACCAGGGGGCGATCTCGAGCGCCTACATCTTCCGGGCCGGGGCCGATTACGTCGGCAAGGCGCGCGATCTGAAATTCGGCAGCTTCCTGATCCCGCCGGCGGCCAGCATGGAGGACATCGTCGACGTGGTGACGGCCGGCGGGCCTTCGACCTGCGGTACCGAGGTGATCGTGCGCGTCGGCGTGCGCGAGAACACCATCCTGCTGCGCGACATGAACCCCGCGACCGGCGCTTATGAAGAGGTCGCGCGCTTCAACCCGGCCACGGGAGAGCGTCCGGAGGCCATCGCCTCGGCTCAGGACGAGGCCGATATCCGCCTGTCGTTGGTCATGGCCGAAGGCGTGACCAGCTGGCAGGTGGTCGAGGCGCTGAGGGCCGCGGATTTCCTGGCGGGTGACATTGCCGAGGTTCCGGCCGAGGGCAGCCTGGCGCCCGACACCTATCTGCTGGCCAAGGGCGGGGACCGCAACGCCCTGCTGGCCGAGATGGCCGGCCGGCAAGAGGCCATCCTGGCGGCCGAGTGGGAGGCGCGTCCCTTTGGCATGCCCTATGAAACGCCGCAGGAGGCGCTGATCATGGCCTCCAACGTCGAAAAGGAAACCGGCGTGGCTGCGGAACGTCCGCAGGTGGCCAGCGTCTTTGTCAACCGGCTGCGCCAGGGGATGCGGCTGCAGACCGACCCGACCGTCATCTATGGCGTCACGAACGGGCAGGGCATCCTGGACCGCGGCCTGCGCCGGTCGGAACTGGATACGGCGACGCCCTACAACACCTATCGCATCGACGGTCTGCCGCCCACGCCGATCGCCAATCCCGGGCGTGCGGCCATTCGGGCAGCGCTGAACCCGGCCGAAACGGAGTATCTTTATTTCGTCGCGGACGGTTCTGGCGGACACGCCTTCTCGCGGACGCTGGAGGAACACAACGCCGCCGTCGCCCGTTGGCGCGAGATCGAGCGGCAGCAAGGTCTTCCGGCCGACAGCCCGGTGCAATCGGAAGGCTGACCACAGGCGCTTGCGGCATTTGACAAATCGGACCCTCGGACGCAGGCTTGTGACCGGGGGTTTTTTCATGACCCCATGACCGGAAAAGGAAATCGTCATGAAATTGTCCGACATGTTCGCCACCCTGGCAGACAACGCCCGCATGTTCGAAGAGCGCATGGGCACCTGGCAGGCCGAAATGACGCGCAACAGCGAGGAAGCGATGCAGCAGGCCCGCAAATGGCAGGAAACCAATGCCGAGCGGCAGGACGAGATCAACCGCCAGATGCGTACCTATCTGGAGGAGGCCTCGGACACCGTGCGCAGCCAGTGGCAGCAGATGCAGACCAGCTGGGAAGCCCAGTTCGAGAAGATGCGCCAGCAGGGCGAGGACATGCGCGCCAACGCGATGAAGATGACCGGCGGCAAGGAAGGGCAGGGCTTTGCCGACTGGACCGAAGCCTATGCCGCGCAGATGGTCGGCTTTGCCCAGAAGATGCAGGGCGAGGCGGCCGATGCCATCGCACGTGCGACCGAGGCGCGTGCCAAGGCCGGCAAGAAGACCTGACGCCCAGGACGGGAAAGTTGCGCGGAGGGCCTGTAAGCCGGATTTTGTCCACCGCTTGCGCGGCTGGATGACCATTCCTCTGGTCCGGCCGTTACCGGCCGGATCTAGCTGCCTACCCGGATCTGCTGGGGCAAGGCGGCCCTGCGGGCGAACCCGCGCGCGATCCCTATTCGGCATTGCTCCCGGTGGGGCTTGCCATGCGGGAACTGTTGCCAGCTCCCCGGTGAGCTCTTACCTCACCGTTTCACCCTTACCTGCGCATGACCCGAAGGTTGACGCGGGCGGTCTGTTCTCTGTGGCGCTTTCCCTGGGGTTGCCCCCGCCGGGCGTTACCCGGCACCGCTGCCTCATGGAGTCCGGACTTTCCTCGACAGCGAACCGCCGCGGTCATCCAGCCCTCCGCGCGAGGGCGGGTATGGCGGCCAAGGGCGAGGACGTCAAGTGGGACCGTTGCGGTCATCGACCAAGGGCGACAGGATCGATTCGTGTCAGAGGCCCGCAAGACGGGCAGCCGTCTGGCGATCGGCAGTGCTCTCGGGGCCGCAGGCCCAAGGGCGGTGACGCAGGCGGAACGCCGCAAGGCGCGTGGCCGCATCACAGGGCGCATAGCCCAGCAGATCCAAGCTGTCAGAAAGCGGAGGTTCATGGGCATCGGCAGCGGGGCGTGCGAACGTCGCCAGCCCTTCCAAGGCCAGCCCTTCCCAGTCAAAGCGCGGTCCGGGGTCGATCTTGCGGCCGGGGGCCATGTCGGAATGGGCGATGATCCCGTCGGGCCGGATCTGCCAGCGGGCCATGATCTGCCGCAGCAGGTTGCGCAGGGCGCTCATCTGGGGGGCGGTGAACGGACGATCGCCCGGATTGGCAAGTTCGATCCCGATGCTGCGGCTGTTGACATCGCCGCGCCCGTGCCAACGGCCTGCGCCTGCGTGCCATGCGCGGCGCGTTTCACAGACCAGCACCTCGGTGCGGCCCGCCTCGTCGATCAGCCAATGGGCGCTGACCTCGGCGGAGGGATCGCAGAGACGCGCCCGGGCAGAGGCCGCGTCCGTCATTCCCGTGTAATGGATCACGATCAGTTCCGGGCGCTGGCCGCGCCGGTCGCCGTGGTTGGGGCTGGGAAAGGACATGAGCCTCAGCGTCGAGACGTGGCGGTTCCGTCGGCCAGCGGGTCCAAGGGCTTTTCCTGCGGACCGGGTTTGGCCGCGACCACCACGCGCCGCAATCCCATGGTCGGCGGCGGCAAGACCGGCTTCTGGCCTGCGATCTCGGCCGCGGTGGGGGCTTGGAACGGACGCGCCACCGGGATCGGCAAGGCGGGCCGGTCGTTGGTCATCAGAGCCGCCTCCCGGACAGTCAGATATTGGCCATAGCGGTCATTCCCGAACTGATAGTTCGGGTTGTAACCGCGATGTTCTCCGCATCCCGCGACGGCCAGAGCCGTCAAGATCATCCAGCCGCGCATCCTGTCACTTTCATGCCGTTTCGGGAAAGGTTACCACCAGCGATCGGGCTTGGCCACAAATCCTGCAGCCTTCTCCAGCACCAGGGCCTGATTCAGCAATGCGCCCTCCTCGAAGGGGCGGCCGATCAGCTGCAGGCCGAGGGGCAACCCCTGCGCGTCCTGTCCCACCGGGACCGAAATGCCCGGCAGACCGGCCAGGTTCAGCGTGACGGTGAAGACGTCATTGAGATACATCTGCACCGGATCGTCCTGGCTGACCGCACCAAGCGGAAAGGCCGCCGTCGGCGTCGCAGGCGCAAGGATCGCGTCGATGCCCTGGTCGAAGGCCTGTTCGAAGTCGCGCTTGATCAGCGCGCGGACCTTGCGGGCGCGGTTGTAATAAGCGTCATAGAAACCGGCCGACAGGACATAGGTGCCGATCATGATGCGGCGCTGCACCTCGGGGCCAAAGCCTTCGGAACGGGTCTTTTCGTACATGTCCGTGATGCCGTCGCCCTGGCCCAGCCGGGCACGGTGGCCATAGCGCACCCCGTCATAGCGGGCGAGGTTCGATGACGCTTCCGCCGGAGCGATGACATAATAGGCGGGCAGGGCATATTTGCTGTGCGGCAGGCTGATGTCGACGACCTCGGCTCCTGCGTCGCGCAGCATTTCGGCGCCCTTGTGCCAAAGGGCGTCAATCTCGGGGGGCATGCCCTCCATGCGGTATTCGCCAGGCAGACCGATGCGCTTGCCGCGGATGTCGCCGGTCAGGGCGGCCTCGAAATCGGGAACGGGCAGGTCGGTACAGGTCGAATCCTGCGGATCGTTCGAAGCCATGGCCCCCAGCATGATGGCCGCGTCGCGCACCGTCTTGGTCATGGGCCCGGCCTGATCCAGGCTGGAGGCATAGGCGATGACGCCCCATCGGCTGACGCGGCCATAGGTGGGCTTCAGCCCGACCGTGCCGGTAAAGGCCGCAGGCTGGCGGATCGAGCCGCCCGTGTCGGTGCCGGTCGCGGCCAGGCACAGGTCAGCGGCCACGGCGGCGGCCGATCCGCCCGAAGATCCGCCCGGCGTGCGGGCTGCGCCATCGGCGGTCTTCCACGGGTTCACGGCCGGACCATAGCAGCTGGATTCGTTGGTGGAACCCATGGCGAACTCGTCCTGGTTCAGCTTGCCCAGCATGATGGCGCCGGCGTTCCACAGGTTCTGCGTCACAGTCGATTCGTATTCCGGTCGAAAGCCCTGCAGGATGCGGCTGGCTGCCTGCCCCGGTACGCCCTTGACGCAGAACACGTCCTTGATGCCCAGGGGAATGCCTGTCATCGGCGCGGCGTTTCCTGCCTTCAGCCGCGCATCGGCGGCCTTGGCCATGTCGCGCGCCATGTCGGGCGTCCGATGGACAAAAGCGTTCAGGGCGCCCGATCCTTCGATCGCGGTCAGGCAGGCCTCGGTCAGTTCGACCGCGGTCAGATCGCCTTGGGCCAGCGCGTCGCGTGCCTCGGCAATGGTCAACTGGTTCGGATTGGTCATTCCACCACCTTCGGCACTGCAAAGAAGCCTTCGCGCGCATCGGGCGCGTTCGACAGGATCTGCTGGGGCACGCCACCCGCGGTCACCACATCCTCGCGCCGCTTGAGGCGCATGGGGGTGACGCCGGTCATCGGTTCGACGCCTTCGACGTCGACCTCGTTCAGCTGTTCCATGAAATGCAGGATGCCGTTCAGTTCGCGCGCGAGCGCGGGCAGCCCGGCGTCCTCGACCGCGATACGCGCCAGATGGGCGACCTTGCGGGCCTCGTCCTCGGTGATCGACATGACGTTTCCTTTCGTTCGGCGCGGGTCTACAACCACGCGCGAAAGGCCGCAAGCCGGACGGCCTGCCAAGGCATGTTTCGCGAAAGGAACCCGATGCAGACCGCGCTGTCGATCCTGCCCGTGATCGCGCTGGTGATCCTGGGTCATCTGGCGCGCCGCAGTGGTATCATCAGCGTCGCCAGTTGGCCGGGAATCGAGCAACTAGGCTATCGCGTCCTGCTGCCCGCGATCCTGTTGACGTCGATCTATCGCTCCGAACTGTCCATTGGCCGCCTTGGGCCCTATCTTGCCGCGCTGGCCATTGCCTTTGCGCTAGTCGGGGGGCTGGCCCTGATGCTGCGCCGACCGCTGCGCCTGTCCGGGCCGCGCGCGAGTTCGCTGTTCCAGGGCGCGCTGAGGTTCAATTCGCTGCTGATCCTGGCTGTTGCGGCGCAGGCGCTGCAACCCGAGGCGCTGGGTGACTTGGCGGTCGCCTTTGCCTTCTTCATTCCGGCCTTCAATGTCGCGGCGGTGGTGGCCCTGACGCTAATGGCGGACGAGGCGGCACCCGGGGAAGGCAGAGGCGCCGCAAGGCGGATCCTTGGCGACATCCTGCGCAACCCGATGGTGCTGTCCTGCGCCGTTGGGCTGGCGCTGAACCTGTCGGGCCTGTCACTGACGCAGGCGGTCCTGAAACCTTTGGACTGGTTGGGGCAAGGGGCCTTGGCTGTCGGTCTTCTGGCGGTCGGTGCGGGAATCGAGCCGAGGCGCCTGCTGCAGGTCGACCCGGCGCTGTGGCTGGGGGTCATCCTGCGCCTCGCGGTCTGCCCCGCGCTTTTCCTGATGGCGGCCCTGACACTGGACCTGCCTGCAGGGCAGGTTGCCTCGGGCCTGCTGGCGACTGCGGCGCCCGGCGCGCCGGTGGGTTACATCCTGGCGCGGCAGATGGGCGGGGACGCCGATTTCTATGCCGCGATCTTCACATGGCAGACGGTTCTGGCTGCGATCACGCTGCCGCTATGGCTCCTGTCCTCAACATTCGCAGGCCTTTGAAGGAGACGGCGAAAATTTTTGGAGGGAGCCGAATTTTTCCGCTTGCACCCTTCGGCGGCTTTGCCTAAACACCGCCTCACGCCGCCGGGAAGACTGGCAGCGACAAGAAAGTGGCCCGTTCGTCTATCGGTTAGGACGTCAGGTTTTCAACCTGAAAAGAGGGGTTCGACTCCCCTACGGGCTGCCACTCCACCTGAATAACGATTGAAAAACAACGACTTAGCGGGCAGTTTACAGCTAGGTTCTAGCGGTTTACAGCTTTCTCGTTTCGTTCTTGTCCGCGCACTGCCGCTCTTCGGTTGGCCTCGCGGGTATAGTGCTCGACTTCTTCCAGCGTGATATGGCCCGTCCAAGCCGCGATCTGGTGGACCGTGGCGCCCGCCTCGGCCAGAGCCTTCGC
>NZ_JBKGUN010000178.1:0-6800 GCF_046462195.1 Paracoccus sp. (in: a-proteobacteria)
CACACTTTCCAGGCGTGCGCCTTCGACCACTCGGCCACCGCTCCGTTGCGACCGTCTAACCTGCGAAATCCGTCTGTGCAAGCCAGATGTCAGAGCTTTGAGATGCGCCTCTGCAGTTCCGCCAGTTGCCTGCGAATCTCTTTCATGTCGGTGTCGTCGCCACCGCCAGACTGTGGAGCATTGTTATCGCTTCCACTCAATTCTTCGGGCTCAGGGCCTGACGCGCCGCCCCTCCAGCCGCCCATCATCGCCTTCAGGAACATCTGCTGCTGGCGCTGAAGGGCCTCGAACCCCGGCATGGTCGCCATGGGATTGGGAATCGTGGCCATGTTCTCCATGAGCTTGGACTGTCCATCGCGCAGCATCTCGAAACTGGCGGCCAGGAATTGCGGAACCACCGACTGGGCGTTGCTGGCATAGCTGCGGACAAGATCGGTCAGAACGTCGAGCGGCAGAACATTTTCGCCCCTGCTTTCGTGTTCGGCAATGATCTGCAGCAGATACTGACGCGTCAGGTCGTCGCCGGACTTGAGATCGACGATCTTGACCTCCCGCCCCTCGCGGATGAAGGCCGCGATATCCTCAAGCGTCACATAGTCGCTTGTTTCGGTATTGTAGAGGCGGCGGCTGGCATAACGCTTGATCAGCAGCGGCGCAGATGAGGCGGCCATCCTGAGGTCCTTGCAGTCGGTTTTGTCCATGATGGAAGCTGCACCGGCAAAAGGCAAAGGAAAAAGCCCCGCCGGCAAGGTGAACCCTGAATGCAAATAGGGCGGCCGAAGCCGCCCCATCATCGCAAATTCTCAAGAAGTCACTTCGCTGCGGCAGCCGTCGTGGCAGTTGCAGCAGTGGCGGCCTTGCGAACGGCGGCTTGGTTGTCAGCCGCGGCTTTCTCGGCGATCTTCTGCGCGTCGTTCGAGATGTCCTTGCCGGCGGTCAGCATCAGATCGACAGTGTCCATCTGGACTTTTTTCGCCACTTCGGCATAGGCGGCCATATGCTCGGCTGCGATCTCAGCCGAGGCCGAAGCAAAATCGCTCATCGCCTTGGCATAATCGGAAGGCTCCTGCTTGACCGAGGCCAATTCGCCCATGCGGGTGATCGAGTCCTTGGCCCAGCGGGCGGAAATCTCGGTCGAACGCTCCGCGGCGGACAGTGCCACACGGGCCAGACGCTCGCCCAGCATGCTCTGCGATTTCATCGCTTCCTGCATCGAGCTGGTATCGATCGGAAAGTTCGCCATCATGTCCTGCATCGTCTTGGCGAAATCGGGGGTCTTTGCCATGTCATTCACTCCTAGTGCTGCAGCGATCGAGAAACCAGGGAACGCATCGCCGCTTCCATTCCACCCAAGCAATATGAATGCTGCGGTGCAGCATTTCAAGTTTTTTCTTCTGCACTGCAGCAGAATCTTCGCCAGAGGCTATGGCAGGTCAGCCCGCCCGTTCATGAACGTAAAGCCCCGGTGCAGGGTCGATCTCGTTCTGCGGATGACGTGCCGAAACCATGTCCCCTGCCCGCTCCGCCAACCAAGCGCCCCAAGTCGGCCACCAGCTTCCCTCCGCAAATTCCGCATGATCACGCCAAGCCTGATGCCCTGCGCCAAAGTCGCTGTCGCCGGTGTAGTGACCGTATTTCTTGCGCGTGGGCGGGTTCACGATGCCTGCAACATGACCTGACTGGGACAGGATGAACGTCTTGTCCTGGGCGCCCATGCTGGCAATGCCGCGCCAGCAGTCCTTCCAGGGCGCGATGTGGTCACCCTCGCAGGCGATCGCGCAGACCGGAACCGTCACATCCGAGATGTGCAGGCGATGGTCCGCGATGTCGAAGCCCTCGCCCGCGAAGGCGTTCTTCTGGCAAAGGCCTTTCAGATACTCCATTGCCATCCGGCCCGGCAGGTTGGTGCTGTCGCCGTTCCAGAACAGCAGGTCGAAGGCGGGCGGCGTTTCGCCCATCATGTAGCTGCGGATCGCAGGTCCCCAGACAAGATCATTGGCGCGCAGAAAGCTCATGGTGCGTGACATCAGCCGCGCAGGCAGCAGGCCGTGTCGCTGCACCTCCTGCCCGATGCCGCTGACAAAGTCGTCCTGGAGAAAGGTCGTGAACTCTCCCTGGTCCGAAAAATCGGTCAGCGTCGTGAAGAAACTGGCGCAATTGACCCGCCGATCGTCCTGCTGCTTCAGCAGCGCAAGGGTCAGCGACAGGGTCGTGCCGGCGATGCAATAGCCGACCGCGTTCAGCTGCTGCTGCCCGGTCAACTCCAGCACCTTGTCCATCGCCTCGCTGTATGTGGCCATGTAGTCAGCCAATCCCAGATCGGCAAAGCTGGCGTCCGGATTTTTCCAGCTGACGATGAACAGGGTGTGACCCTGATCGACCAGCCACCGGATCAGGCTGTTCTGGGGCTTGAGGTCCAGGATGTAGAACTTGTTGATCCAGGGCGGAAAGATCAGCAGCGGCAGGGCATGGACCTGTTCGGTCGAGGGCGCGTACTGAATCAGCTCGTACAGCGGCGTGCGGTGCACGACACTGCCGGGCGCGGTGCCGATGTTTTCCCCGACCACGAAGGCCTTGCGGTCCGCCAGCGACACGATCACGTCGCCGCTGTTCTGTTCGATATCACGGACAAGGTTCTCCAGGCCGCGCACGAGGCTCTCCCCTTCGGTCTCGATCGCGCGCTCCAGCGCGTCGGGATTGGTGGCCAGGAAATTGGTCGGCGCCAGCATGTCCACGATCTGGTTGGTCAGCCAGGTCACCCGCCGCCGTGCCACCTCGTCCGGCAGTTGCAGATCCTGCGCCGCCTCCTTCAAGGCTTTGGCATTGGTCAGGTACTGCTTCTTGACCAGGTTGAAGTAAGGATGGCTCTGCCACAGCGGATTGGCAAAGCGCTTGTCCGCGGGTGCATCATCCGGGGGCGCGGTCATCTTTCCACGGGCCAAGGCCTGCTGGGCTTGGGCATAGTTGCTCAGCGTTTCACCCCAATAGGTGACCTGGGTCTCGATCATGCGGCCAGGCTGCTCGGCCAACGTCTTCAGAAACGCGTTCGTGGCCGTCACGAACAGATCCGAACCTGGTCCCTCGACACCCGGATTGGGCAGGTTGCGCTCCGCAAAGGCGCTGATCAGGCGGTGGCTCAGGGCCTCGATGCGCTGGATGTTCTCGGCCAGCTTCTTTGCACTGGCCTTGGGCAGGGCCGCGACAGGCAACTCATCCGAAGGCGGGGTTCCGGCCGGAGCCTCGGCCAGCGGCGCCGCATCCGCCTGATCCGCCGGCTCAGTGGGCGGGGTCGTTGCTGCGGTGGACTTGGTACGAGGGTTCCGCACGGCCTTGGCGGGCGGCGTTTCAGCCGGGCCGCCTTTATCCTGCAAGTCCGCATCGGCGGGAATGGGGGCCGCACCCTCGTCCGCCGCCTTGCTTCGTGTGGCTCGCCTGCGCGAAGCGGTAACAATTTTACCCGTAGGGTCCGGCTGCCTTGCCATGATCCGTTCTCCCCCTTAGTTATGGACATGATACGCGCAGGGCAGGCAAGGCGTAAACCGGCTTTCGTCCGCGTTCGCCCCTCATCTCCCTTTCGCGGATCGAACGGCGCAGCGATGGATGGGTGACATGTCGGCAAACGGGTTCAAGGGCGTTCTGTCCTACGATGCGATGGAAACGATCCGGAACACGAACGAATGGCTGGGGGCGACGGCGCGCGCCATGGGGGCCTATCCTGCCTTTGCGCTGGTGCCGAACCCGGCGTTCCGGATGATCAGTGCATGGGGGCGCGTCACCGAACGCAGCTATGCCCGGATGATCACCAAGCCGGACTGGGACATTCCTCCCATCGCCGGCGAGGATGGACAGGATCACGTTGTTTATGTCGAACCCGTCGTCAAACGGGCCTTTGGCGACCTGATCCATTTCCGCGTCGCCCGTCGCGATCCGCTGCCGCGCAAGGTCCTGCTGGTAGCCCCCATGTCGGGCCATTACGCGACGCTGATGCGATCAACCGTCACCTCGCTTTTGAAGGATTGCGAGCTTTACGTCACCGACTGGCACAATGCGCGCGACATAGCAGTCAGCGAGGGCAAGTTCGATATCGAGGACTATACCTCCTACCTTGTAGAGTTCATCCGCTTCCTCGGGCCCGACACCAATGTGATCGCGGTCTGCCAGCCCGCGCCACTGGCGCTGGCCGCCACGGCCATCTTGGCCGAGGAGGATCCCTCCGCCCAGCCCCGGACGCTGACGCTGATCGGAGGCCCCGTCGATCCCGATGCGGCCGCGACCGAGGTGACCGATTTCGGCAACCGCATCACCATGGGTCAGCTGGAGCATCTGCTGATCCAGTCGGTCGGCTTCAAGTATCGCGGCGCAGGCCGCATGGTCTATCCTGGGCTTGCGCAGCTCAGCAGCTTCATCGCGATGAACGCGGAAAGCCACACGCGCGCCTTCATCAACCAGATCTTCGCCGAAGCCCGCGGCACGGCCTCGGAAAATGACAAGCACAACAAGTTCTATGATGAATATCTGGCCGTCATGGACATGACGGCCGAATTCTACCTGTCCACGGTCGAACGGATCTTCAAGAATCTGGAGATCGCCCAAAACCGCTTCACCGTGAACGGCCGTCCCGTCGATATCGGCAAGATCACCGACGTGGCCATCATGACGGTCGAAGGGTCGAATGACGACATCTCGGCCCCTGGCCAGTGTGTGGCGGCACTGAACCTTTGCACGGGTGTCCCCGATGCCAAAAAGACGCAACATCTGGAACCGGGCGCAGGCCATTACGGGATCTTTGCAGGAAAATCCTGGCGACTGAACATCCGCCCGCTCGTTCTGGACTTCATTGACGAGAATGCGGCTCTTCCCGACAGCATCAAACCCAAGCGTCGGCGCAAGCAAGGGGGCGTGGCGGCCGACTGCGGCGTGAACGACCCGATGGATACATCCAAGATGGCAGTCTAGGAACTCCGGCCGGTCATGCCTCGTTTGGTGCCGGGCGCCGCCTGTCGCGGCACGAAAGGATCAAATGACCGACCATCCCGACCAATTCTGGAGCCGCCTCGAGGACATAAACTCCGGCATGCTGGGCGTGACCGAAGACCCGCGGCTGGTGCCGATGTCGCATTATGCCGACCGCGACGAGAGCCGTCTGTGGTTCATCACCGCCAAGGGCACCGATCTGGTCGAGACGCTGGGCACGGGCCCCAAGGATGCGATCCATGTCGTCAGCGACGGAGGCGAGGGGCTTTATGCCCGCATCCATGGCCGCCTGTCACTGTCCGACGATGCTGCCAAGCTGGACGAATTGTGGAATGCAGTCGCTTCCAGCTGGTTCGAGGATGGCCGGCGGGATGATGACATCCAGCTGCTGCGCATGGACCTGTCCGAAACCGAGGTCTGGGCCACTGGCGGGCGGATTGCCTTTCTTTACCAGATTGCCCGTTCCAAGGTCACGGGCGCCACGCCCGACATGGGCGAGCATTACACGCTCCGGTTCTGATCCCGAAGGTGCTCGATCAGATCCTCAACCGTTTGCGTGATCAGATCCAGACAGTCGGGGGTGGAAAAGCGGTGGTCGGCACCCTTGACCAACGTCAACCGCACATCCTCGCCTGACGCATGGCTCAGCAGGTCCAGCGCCCATGACATGGGCACATCCGCATCTGCCGTTCCTTGCAGCATCCGCACCGGCATCGCCAGATCCAGCGGCTGGTCCAGCACCAGGTGCCGGCGCCCGTCCTCGATCAGCTTTTGCGTGATGACATAAGGCTCGCCATAGTCGCTTGGCAGCGCCAGCCGGCCATCCGCCACCAACGCCGCCCGGTGTTCGGCAGAGAAACCGGCCCAAAAGCCGCGCTCGGTGAAGTCGGGCGCGGCGGCGATGGTGACCAGCCCCGCCACCCGTTGCGGCATGTCCCGCGCCATCAGCAGGCTGATCCATCCTCCCATGGACGATCCCACCAGAACCTGCGGTCCGTCGGTCAGCGTCTCGATGACGGCGCGGGCATCCTCGGCCCATTCGCCGATGCAGCCCTCCTCGAACACGCCGCTGCTGCTGCCATGCCCGGAATAGTCAAAGCGCAGGAAGGCGCGGCCCGTCCGCTGCGCCCAATCCTGCAGATGCACGGCCTTTGTCCCGGCCATGTCGGATCGGAACCCCCCCAGGAACACCACGCCCGGCCCCTGCCCCGCCGTTTTCGAATACGCGATGCGCCGTCCGGCGGTTGTTGTCAGAAAATCGGTCATGGCAGGTTCCTTGCGTCTTGCGCCGTTATCTTGACAGTTTCCCCGCCGAGGTCCATGCCTGCCGCGACCATACCCGCAACCGGGCGTTCCGTGGGCGCCAAACCGACGAGGAGGACGACATGTCCCAGATCTCCCTCACCTTTCCTGATGGCAATGCGCGCGACTATCCCGCCGGCGTCACGGCGGCTGCGGTTGCCGAAAGCATCGCCCCCAGCCTGGCCAAGCGTGCCATTTCCGCCAGCCTTGACGGCCAGCATATCGACCTGGCTTGGCCGATCACCCGCAGCGGCGCCATCGCGATCCACAGCATGAAGGACGAGGCGCAGGCGCTGGAACTGATCCGCCATGACTTTGCCCACGTGATGGCCCGCGCCGTCCAGTCCATCTGGCCGGACGTGAAGGTCACGATCGGCCCGGTCCGCGACTATGGCTGGTTCTACGACTTCGACCGCGCCGAACCCTTCACGCCCGAGGATCTGGGCCGCATCGAGGCGGCGATGAAGGACATCATCAACGCCCGCGAACCCGTCCGCACCGAGGTCTGGGACCGCGACCGCGCC
>NZ_JBKGUN010000179.1:0-14777 GCF_046462195.1 Paracoccus sp. (in: a-proteobacteria)
CCTGCCCTGCCCACCGATGGGGTTGCCTCGTTGTCGGGACAACCATATCACCCCGGGAAACTGTTACCAGTTCGATAAGACCCTTGCATTCAAAGGTTAGGAAATCCTTTGCGTCCGCTTTTCGTTGTTCCCTTTCTTGCCACGCTGCTGGTTGCCGGCTGCGCATCGCAGCCCGTTGTCCAGGATGGCGTCACCATCAACGACCCTTACGAGGCCCGGAACCGCCGGGTTCATGCCTTCAACAAGGCCTTGGACGGACAGGTGATCGGACCTGTTGCCAACCGCCTGCGCGGGCCCGCTGACGACAGCCCACGGGATCCGGACGCTCCCATCGGTCCGCTGCAGATGGTGATCAACGCGGGCCGCAACCTGTCATTGCCGGTCAAGGCAGTGAATGGCTTGCTCCAGGGCAAGCCCGGCGACGCGGGAACGAATCTGACGCGTTTCGCGGTGAACTCGACCTTGGGTTTGGGCGGTCTTTTCGACACGGCCGCCGACAGTTTCAGCGTGACCGAACGCGACACGGATTTCGGACAAACCCTGGCCGTCTGGGGTTTCCCCGAGGGAGCTTATCTGGAACTGCCCGTTCTGGGGCCTTCGACGCAGCGGGATGCGGTGGGGCAGGTCGTCGATCTGCTGATCGATCCGCTTTATCACCTGCTGGACGGTCGCGAGGCGGGGGCGGTCTTTGCCCTGCGCGTTGCCTCAAAAGCCGGTGATCGGGCGCGCTTCGGGGATACGGTGGATGGCATTCTGCAGGGAAGTGCGGATAGCTATGCGCAGACGCGGTTGATCTGGCTGATGAACCGACGCCATGACCTGGGAGAAGAGCGTGCCGACTATGACCCTTATGACGATGCCGCAATTCTCGACCCCCATGAAGACTGACCGGCGGGGATTTCTGGGCGTGATGGCCTGTGCAGGCGTGGCCGCGATGATCCCTTGGCGTCCCGCCTTTGCGCTGGATGCGAATGGTGCCCATGCGCTGATAGACCGGTCGCTGGATGAGGTGTACCAGGTCATCAATTCGGGCCGTCCGGCGGCGCAGATGTATCAGGAGTTCGAGGCGATCTTTGCCCGCTATGCCGATGTTGACGTGATCGCGCGATCCGCCTTGGGGCCTGCGGCCCGTCAGGCGGGAGCGGCGGAGTTTGCGGCCTACAAGCAGGCCTTCCAGGGCTATATCGGTCGCAAGTATGGCAAGCGGTTCCGCGAATTCATCGGTTCGCGGATCGAGGTGACGGGCGCACGGCCGCTGAAGAGCTTTTACGCCGTGACCTCGGTCGCCTATCTGAACGGCCGTGCCCCGATGGAGGTCGAGTGGCATGTTTCGGACCGTTCGGGGCAGGATCTGTATTTCAACATCATCATTGAGGGCGTCAACATGCTGGCCAGCGAACGGGCCGAGATCGCCGCCATGCTGGCACGCCGCCAAGGCGATCTGGCCGCGCTGACGGCGGATCTGCAACAGGCCGGCTGACCATTCTGCCCCACATGACAAGGCCCGCCCGGTCCGGGGCGGGCGTTGTCATGTGGGGCAACAGAAAGCCCTGATCGGCAGGTGCCGGCCGGCGCTTTCTGTTGCCGAAGGGGGCGTCAGTTGCCGCCCAGGATTCCGTTCAACGCCCGACTGAGCGCATCGTCGGAACTGGCGCTTGAACTGTCGCCCGGGGTGGTTGGCGCACCGCCGATGACCTCGGTCGGTGCCGTGACGACACGGCCGCTGCGCTCCGCCTCGACATTGTTCATGACGCCTGCCAGCGCAGCGGCCAGCGGATCGTCGGCCGAGCCGCTGGTCACCACCTGCGGGGTCGAGCCACCGCTGGACATGATGATTCCGCTGCCATCGGGTGAAACGGTGGACAAGGCCAGCTCGGGCAGTCCTTCGTGGATCTCGGACATGACAGCCTGCCATATTTCGGCCGGAAGGCCACCGCCGGTGACGCCGGACAAGGGCGTGTTGTCGTCATAGCCCATCCAGACGCCGGTCACATATTGCTCGGTAAAGCCAAGGAACCAGGCGTCGCGATAGCTGCTGGTGGTGCCGGTCTTGCCGGCGACCGGGCGGCTGCCGAGCTTTGCGCGGGTCCCGGTTCCTTCCTGAATCACCTTCTGCATCATGTAGATCAGTTGCCCTGCAGCCCGCTGACTGATGACACGCTGGCCCAGGCCGCCGCTCTGGCCCATCAGCGGGCGGTCGTCGCCCTGCATGGTCAACTCGACCAGCCCGTAGGGCGCAACCGAGGTGCCGCCGTTGCGGATGCCCGCATAAGCACCGGTCAGTTCCAGCAGCGTCGCCTCGGAGGCGCCCAAGCCAAGCGAAGGACTGGTCGTCAGGTTGCTGACGATGCCGAAATCATGCGCGACCCGGATCACCGCATCGCGGCCCACGGCCTCCTGCAGCCGGATGGTCGAGGTGTTCAGCGATTGCGCCAGCGAGGTCGTCAGCGTGACCGCCCCGCGATAGGTCCGCGTATAGTTCTGGGGCGACCAGTTGCGCCCGCCGGGGATGCGGATCGTCAGGGGGCCGTCCTCGACCCGGTCCGAAGGCGAATAACCCGCCTCCAGCGCCGCGGCATAGACAAAGGGCTTGAAGCTGGACCCCGTCTGCCGCCTGGCCTGGGTCGCACGGTTGAAGACGCCGCTGACACGGGTGTCGCGGCCGCCGATCATGGCACGGACGGCGCCATCGGCCGACATGACAACAACCGCAGCCTCGGCGGTCGAGCCGTCCTTGACCTTTTCATCGAAGATGCGCTGCAGGGCGCGTTCGGCGGCGCGCTGAATGCGCTGGTCAAAGGTCGTGGTGATCGTCACGTCCTCAGTGGTTTCGCTGGTCAGGAAGCCTGGCCCCGATTCCATCAGCCAGTCGGCAAAGTAACCGCCCGCCCGGGCCTTGGCGGCCTGCGACAGCGTCGCGGGATTGGCACGGGCCTGCACCAGTTCTTCCTGGGTCAGATAGCCTTCGTCCGCCATCAGCCCCAGCACCACGCTGGCACGGTTTTGTGCGCGCTGGAGGCTGGCGGTGGGGGCATAACGGCTGGGGGCAGGCAGAAGGCCCGCCAGCATCGCGGCCTCGGGGGTGCTCACCTGGCTGGCCGGCTTGTTGAAGTAGACTTGGCTTGCGGCCTCGAAACCGCGCGCCCCACCGCCCAGGTACGAGCGGTTCATGTAGATGCTGAGGATCTCGTCCTTGCTGTATTTCGCCTCCATGGCGAAAGCATAGGGAATTTCCTTGATCTTGCGCCACACGCCGCCCGACCGGCATTCGGCCTCGAACTCGGCCTCGTTGGCAAAGCGGGTCGGGTCAAAGGTTTCGCCCAGACACAGCAGCTTGGCCACCTGCTGCGTGATGGTCGATCCGCCGTTGCCCGACAGCGGGCCCCGCCCTTCGGCCATGTTGATGCGGATCGCTCCCGCGATGCCCCGGGGGCTGACGCCAAAGTGCCGATAGAAGCGGCGGTCCTCGGCCGAGATCACCGCTTGGCGCAGGACGGGGGCGATCTGGTCGGTCGTCACAGCGCCATAGGTTTCGCCACGCCAGGCAAAGACGCGCCCGTCGCGGTCGAGCATCGTCACGCTGCCGCGTGCGCGTCCGTCGAACAGGTCCTGAGCTTCGGGCAGGCTGACATAGAAATAGGCTGACGCCGCGCCCAGAATCAGGGCGACCACCATGCCCAGCCGCCAGATCGAACCCCAGACGATCCGCCAGATCAGCGTGACAAAGCCGGCGATCCACCCAAGGACGCCCCCGCGGCGGGGCTTGGGGTGCCGCTTGACCTTGCGGGGCTTGGACGCCGGAGGCGGACTGGTGGGTGTGCGCCTGTCTGCAACGGGACTTTTTCCCGTGCGGGTCGGGGTGCCGGTGGGTCGTTTCATGCCAAGGATGCCTGCGTGACTGCCATGCCGGTTGGTCCGGCCAGAATTTCGGTGACCTTACAGCAAGATTGCCGTCAGGGGAATTGGGGTGACCAATCCGTGATGGGCGGCCTTTTGCCATAACGGCGGATGCCGACTGACCTTTTCGCGGGCAGGTTGCACGGCAGGAGGGCAGCCGGGGCCGGTGCTGCATCACATCTGCCTGTTCCGGCGGCTAAGGCTCGTTTTTCTGCCCCAGGAAAAGGCAGTTCAGGTTTCCGCCGCACAAGGAAGGACCCGCGCCTTTGCCCGCAGGGGGAATTTGCAGATGAAAGGGGCAATGGCAGTCGGTCCCGCGGCTGCGGCTTGATGCGAGGTTGACCCACATGAACAAGACTTTCCCGCTTATCGCGACACTTGCGGCGATGGCGGCGTTTCCCGCCCATGCTCAGGAGGCCGCGGCACCGGCCGAGGCGGCCGGCGCAGTGTCGGCGGATGTCGCCTATATCTTCAACACGCTGCTGTTCCTGATCGGCGGGTTCCTGGTCATGTGGATGGCCGCGGGATTTGCCATGCTGGAGGCCGGCCTGGTCCGGTCCAAGAACGTGACGACCCAGTTGTTCAAGAACATCTCGCTGTTTGCGATTGCAGGCATCATGTACTGGTTGATCGGCTACAACCTGATGTATCCGGGCGACGGATGGACGGTGCCCGGCGTGATCGGCCAGCTGTTCAGTCCCAAGGTCATCGACCCCGTGGGGGCGGGCACCGCTGCGGACGGGTATTCGGCGGGATCGGATTTCTTCTTTCAGCTGATGTTCTGCGCCACGACCGCCTCGATCGTGTCGGGAACGCTGGCCGAGCGCGTCAAGCTGTGGCCCTTCCTGATCTTTACCGTCATCCTGACCGGCCTGCTGTATCCGATCGAGGCCAGCTGGCAGTGGGGCGGCGGTTTCCTGTCTGGGATGGGCTTTTCCGATTTCGCAGGCTCGGCGCTGGTGCATTCGGCGGGCGGCTTTGCAGCATTGGCGGGTGCCATCGTGCTGGGCGCGCGGCGGGGCAAGTATCGTCCCGACGGACGGATGCAGCCGATGCCCGGTTCGAACCTGGCGCTCGCCACGCTGGGCACCTTCATCCTGTGGCTGGGCTGGTTCGGGTTCAACGGCGCTTCGCAGCTTGCCATCGGGTCGGTCAATGACGCGGCCGATGTCAGCCGGATCTTCGTGAACACCAACATGGCGGCCTCGGGCGGGGCAGTGGCCGCGATCATCGTGACGCAGCTGCTGTACGGCAAGATCGACCTGACCATGGTCCTGAACGGCGCGCTGGCCGGCCTGGTGTCGATCACGGCCGAGCCGCTGACCCCTTCGATCTTCGCCTCGGTCCTGATCGGCGGCGTCGGTGGCGCCATCGCGGTCATCGTGGTGCCGATGCTGGACCGCATGAAGATCGACGATGTCGTCGGCGCCATTCCGGTCCACCTGGTCGCGGGCATCTGGGGCACGATGGTCGTGCCGGCCACCAATGACGGCACCAGCTTCGTCACGCAGGCGATCGGCCTTCTGTGCATCGGCGGCTTCGTTTTCGGCCTCAGCCTGGTGGTCTGGATGGTGCTCAAGGCGACCATGGGCATCCGGGTGTCGCAGGAAGCCGAGATCAGCGGCCTCGACATCTCGGAAATGGGCATGGAGGCCTATCCGGACTTCGTTCAGGCCAAGTAAGCCATTCACGGTCTCTTCCCGGAGAGGGGGCGGGTCGCGCAGGCGGTCCGCCCCTTCCCCTTTCGATCAGGTGTCGAATGTTCAGGCGACGCGGCTGACGACGAAGTCCGCCAGATCCGCCAGCATATCGCGGATCGGATGGTCCGGCAGGACCGTCAGCGCCGTCTTGGCACGGGCGGCATAATCCAGCGCGTCGCGACGTGCGGATTCCATCGCCCCATGACGTGCCAAAAGGGACAGGGCATGGGCAAGGTCGCCTTCGCGCTGATCGCCCGCCTCGATGGTGCGCGACCAGAAGGCCCGTTCCTCGGGCGACGCCTTGGCAACGGCCTTGATGACCGGCAGGGTCAGCTTTCGCTCGCGAAAATCGTCGCCGACATTCTTGCCAATGGTCTCGGTGGCGCCGCCATAATCCAGAAGGTCGTCCACGATCTGGAAGCTGATCCCCAGCGCATCGCCATAATCGAACAGCGCCTGCACCTGATGATCGGGGGCACCGGCGATGACGCCCCCCACCTCGGTCGCGGCCGAGAACAGGGCAGCGGTCTTGCCACGCACCACCTGCAGATAGACGCTTTCATCCGTGCCCAGGTCCTGCGCGGCGGTCAGCTGCAGCACCTCGCCTTCGGCAATGGTGGCGCTGGCGTTCGACAGGATCTCGAGGGTGCGCATGTTGCCCGGCTCGACCATCAACTGGAAGCTGCGGGCAAACAGATAATCGCCCACCAAAACACTGGACTTGTTGTCCCATAGCAGGTTCGCCGTGGGCCGCCCGCGCCGCTGGCGGCTTTCGTCCACAACGTCGTCATGCAGCAGCGTGGCGGTGTGGATGAATTCGACAGTGGCGGCCAGGTGGATGTGGTGCGGGCCCGGATAGTCCAGCAGCTTGGCTGCGGCCAGGGTCAGCATCGGGCGCAGCCGCTTGCCGCCGGCCTCGATCAGATGCGCCGTCACCTCGGGGATGCGCGGGGCATGGCGGCTGGCCATGCGGTCGCGGATCAGGGCGTTGACGGCCTCCATCTCGACACCCAGAGCGTCGGACAGCCGATCCAGCGGTTTGCGGACATTTTCCTGCACAGTCATAGCCTACCCCGTGTCTGCGCCCTCGCATTGCCACGGCATCGACAATTTCGCAACCGCCGCTTAACGTCGCGGCCATGAAAGAGCTTTTTCGCAGCAACGATCCCGTCCGCATGTCCGCCGCCACCAGCCTGCTGGAGGCCGAGGGAATCATGACCTTCCCGATGGACCAGCACATGAGCGTGCTGGAAGGATCGATCGGGATCCTGCCCGCGCGGCTGATGGTGGCGGATCGCGACGCATTCATGGCCCGCGCGATCCTGCGCGATGCCGGTCTGGATGACTGACACCCGCATCGACGGATTCCTGGACTGGCGACTGCGCATCGCGCAGCCCGTGCGGGGCTATCGGTCCGGGGCCGATGCGGTCATGCTGGCCGCGGCCTGTCCGGCGCGGGCGGGGCAGGGCGTGCTGGAACTGGGCTGCGGGGCAGGGGTGGCCAGCCTGTGCCTGGGGTGGCGGGTGCCGGATCTGGCCCTGACCGGGCTGGAGCGGCAGGCCGATTATGCCGATCTCGCCCGCGCCAATGCGCAGGCGAACGGCATCGCAATGACGGTGCTGACAGGCGATCTGGCGGCACCGCCGACTGAATTGCGGGGGGCGGAATTTGATCATGTCGTCATGAATCCGCCCTATTTCCTGGGCGGCACCACCGCACCTGATGCGGGCCGAGCGGGTGCGCGCAGCGAGGAAACGCCCTTGGCCCAGTGGCTGGACGCAGGGCTGCGCCGCCTGCGCCCCGGCGGCTGGCTGACGCTGGTCCAGCGGGCAGACCGGCTGGATGGTGTCATCAGCGCGCTGGCGGGACGTGCGGGCGACTTGGCGATCCTGCCCGTGGCCGCCCGCGAAGGGCAGGACGCGGGCCGCGTTCTGGTGCTGGCGCGCAAGGGTTCGCGGGGTCCGCTGCGCCTTTTGGCACCCTTTGTGATGCATGCCGCCCCCCGGCACGATCGCGATGCCGAGGACATGACTCCGGCCGCTGCTGACGTGTTGCGCAGGGGATCGCCGATTCACGCCCTGATTGCGAAAGTCCCGTGACAGAATCAGAAAGCTGTGCTGCACTCTCCTTGTTCGACACAAACATGAAGGAGGACGCGATGTCGGTTGCTTCCCATGTCGAGGAGCTTCGCAGGAAACACCAGCACCTGTCTGATGCCGTTGAAAGAGCCCAGAAAAGTCCAGGATCAAACGATCTGGAGATTATTGCCCTGAAGCGGGAGAAGCTTCGTCTGAAGGAACAGATATCCCGACTTGCCCACTGACCTGTTGAACAGTGACAGTTTCATGAAAAAGGCCCGCGCTAGGCGCGGGCCGATTTCGTTTAAAGGCCTGTTCAGACGAAGAACTGGCCGCCGTTGGCGCTGACCGTGGAGCCGGTGATGAAGCCCGCATCGTCGGAGGCCAGGAAGACGACGCAACGCGCGATTTCCTCGGGTTCACCCAGACGGCCGACCGGGATCTGGCTGATGATCGACTCGCGCACCTTTTCGGGCACTGCCATGACCATCTCGGTCGCAATATAGCCGGGGCTGATGGCGTTGACGGTGATGTTGGCGCGCGCGCCTTCCTGCGCAAGGGCCTTGGTGAAGCCCAAGTCGCCTGCCTTTGCAGCGGAATAGTTGGCTTGCCCGAACTGGCCCTTCTGCCCGTTGATCGAACTGATGTTGATGATGCGACCGAACTTGCGCTCGCGCATGCCGGGCCAGACGGGATGAGTCACGTTGAAGAGACCGGTCAGGTTGGTGTCGATCACCTGACCCCATTGTTCGCGCGTCATCTTGTGGAACGGCGCATCGCGCGTGATGCCGGCATTGTTGACCAGCACGGCAATGGGCCCCAGTTCGGATTCGACCTTGGCGATGCCTTCGACGCAGGCCTCGTAATCGGCAACCGACCATTTGTAGGTCTTGATGCCGGTTTCCTGAGTAAAGGCCTGCGCCGCCTCGTCATTGCCGGCATAATTGGCAGCGACCGTGTATCCCGCCGCTTGCAGGGCCTTGGAAATGGCGGCTCCGATGCCTCTTGATCCGCCCGTGACCAATGCAACCTTGGACATGGATGTTTCCTCCCTTATCGATCGTTATAAAAATATTGTTAATGAACAGGCTTCAGGCGCGCAAGTTCGTTGCGCGCCTGTGTAAGGTGTCAGCGCTCGAGGCACATGGCGACACCCATGCCGCCACCGATGCAAAGCGTTGCCAAGCCCTTTTTCGCGTCACGACGCTTCATCTCGAACAGCAGGGTGTTCAGGACGCGCGCGCCTGAAGCGCCGATCGGATGGCCGATTGCAATGGCCCCACCGTTCACGTTGACGATCGACGGATCCCAGCCCATGTCCTTGTTGACCGCGCAGGCCTGAGCGGCAAAGGCCTCGTTCGCCTCGACCAGATCGAGGTCGCCAACCGACCAGCCGGCCTTTTCCAGCGCCTTGCGGCTGGCGGGAATGGGGCCGGTGCCCATGATCGCGGGATCAAGTCCGGCGGTGGCATGGGACGCGATGCGTGCCAGGATGGTCAGGCCGCGGCGGTTCGCCTCTTCCTCGGACATGACCATCACCGCCGCCGCACCGTCGTTCAGACCCGAAGCGTTTGCGGCTGTGACCGACCCGTCCTTGGCAAAGGCGGGGCGCAGCTTTTGCATCGCTTCGATCGTGGCGCCGTGGCGGATGTACTCGTCCTTGTCCACGACCGTGTCACCCTTGCGGGTCTTGATGGTGTAGGCGACGATCTCGTCGTCGAAGCGGCCTTCCTTCTGGGCGGCCTCCGCCTTGTTTTGCGATGCCAGAGCGAATTCATCCTGCTGGTCACGGCTGATGGACCATTTCTCGGCCACGTTTTCCGCAGTCTGGCCCATGTGATAGTTGTTGAACGCGTCCCACAGCCCGTCGCGGATCATCGTGTCGATCATCTGCAGGTCGCCCATCTTCTGACCGGCGCGCAGATAGGCGGCATGGGCTGACAGCGACATGCTTTCCTGGCCACCGGCCAGAACGATTTTCGCATCGCCCAGGATCACCTGTTGTGCCGCCAGCGCAACGGCGCGCAGGCCCGAGCCGCAAACCTGGTTGATGCCCCAGGCGGCGGATTCCTGCGGCAGGCCTGCCTTGATATGCGCTTGGCGCGCGGGGTTCTGGCCTTGAGCCGCGGTCAGGACCTGTCCCATGATCGTCTCGCTGATCTCGGCCGGGTCGATACCAGCGCGGGCCACGACCTCCTTCAGGACGGCGGCTCCCAGGTCATGCGCGGGGACGCTGGCGAACGACCCCAGAAAACTGCCGACCGGCGTGCGGGCGGCAGAGACGATAACGGCGTTGGTCATGGCGGGCTCCTTCCCATCAATGCCGGCGGGCCGGCGTCTGGTTCAGGATGCTGTTTCGCGACGCAACGTCAAGCGCGACCGTGACTTTTGTATGAGATGCATGGCCTAGCGGCTGGCAAGCGACGGCGGGTTCTTCCAAGGGGGCGCAATGGTCGGAGCGCCGAAATAGTATCCCTGCAGGCAATCGATGCCGATATCGATCAGGAAACTGGCCTCGTCGGCGGTCTCCACGGATTCTGCGACGGTGAACATGTCAAAATGCTGGGCGATGGACTGCAGGGCGCGGGTCAGCACCTGATTGTCCGGGTTGGCTGCGATCTGGCGGATGAACTGCCCGTCAATCTTGACCATGTCGAAGCAGAAGTCGCGCAGATAGCGGAAAGAGGTATAGCCTGCGCCGAAGTCGTCCAGTGCCAGGCTGATCCCGTGGCCCTGCACTTCGCCCATGAAGGCCTGCACCTCGTCCGGCATGCCCATGGCCGAGCTTTCCGTGATCTCGAGGATCAGGCGTTCGCCCACCATAGGGTCATTGGCGATGCCGCGCCGCAATGTCTCGATCCAGTGGGGATAAAGGATGGAGCGGGCAGACATGTTGATCGACAGGCGCAGACTGGGATCTTCGGACAGGGTTTGCAGGCCCAGGGACAGCGACAGGCAGTCGATCTTGCGTCCCAGTTCGGTGGTTTCGGCCTGGGGCATGAAATCGCGCAAGGGGACAAGGCGCCCGCTGTCGTCGATGATGCGGATCAACCCTTCGTAAAAGGCCGGTGCCTTGGTGCGCCGGGCCTGCACGATCGGCTGAAAGGCCAGAACCGCACTGGCCTTTTCCACCGCCGCCATGACTGCCGGCATCGTGGCATGATCCCCGAAGCGGATCGCGTCTTCCAAGGGCGAGCTGTTTTCCAGGATGCTGTCGCTCACGGGGGCCTCATCTGATCGATAGGTATGCTTGCAGTCTGCATACCATGACCTAAACTGCGATGAAGAGGCAGCGGATTTTCAACTCAGGGTTAATTAATGCTCGACCGATGCACGTGGTGTGGCAGCGATCCCCTGTATGTCGCCTATCATGACGAGGAGTGGGGCGTCCCCGAACGCGATCCCCGTGCATTGTGGGAAAAAATGGTGCTGGACGGGTTTCAGGCCGGCCTCAGCTGGATCACGATCCTGAGGAAGCGCGATGCATTCCGGGCCGAATTCGAAGGTTTTGACCCTGAACGCGTCGCATCCTGGGACGAGAGCCGCATCAGCGCCGCCCTGCGCAATCCCGGCATCATCCGCCATCGCGGCAAGATCGAGGCCACCGTCCGCGGTGCCCGCCTTTTCCTCGAGATCGAGGAAAAGGAAGGCTTTGCCCCTTGGCTGTGGTCCTTTGTGGACGGGGCGCCGATTCAGAGCGCCTTGCCGGACATGGCCGCCATGCCGACCGAGACGGTGCAATCACGTGCCTTGTCCAAGGCATTGAAGGCATGCGGCTTCACCTTTTGCGGGCCGGTGATCATCCAGGCCTTCATGCAGGCCTCCGGACTGTTCAACGACCATGTGACGACCTGTCACCGGCACGCGCCGGTCAGGGCGCTGTCAACTGGGTGACCAGCGTCTTGGCAGCCTCCGAATCCCATTCGGCGTCGCCCAGGTAGCGCGCGACCTCGTTCCCCTCGCGGTCGATCAGAACCGTCACGGGCAGGCCCACCACCCCCATGGCGCGGGCAACCTGCTGGCGCGGGTCCAGCAGCACGGGCAGGTTTTCGACACCAACCTCGTCGAAAAAGGCATCGATCCGGTCCGGGGCATTCCGACCCGTCGCGATGGTGACGACTTCAAAATCATCGCCGCCCAACTCGGCCTGAAGGCGATCCAGGGCGGGCATCTCTTCGCGGCAAGGGGCGCACCATGTGGCCCAGAAGTTCAGCGCGACGACCTTGCCCTGCCAGTCGGCCAGGCTGTGCGTGCCGCCGTCGGGGTCGGTGAATTCGGTATCGGGAACCGGGACGGGCTCTTCGGCCACGACCAGCTTGTCCAAGCCCCCGGCACGCGCGGCCTGCCAGTCGGGGTCTGCGGCAAAGGCGGTGTTTGCACCGAAAACAAGGGCCGTATAAAGCAGGGCGGAACGCAGCATGTGACCTCCGAAGGACTTTCATATGACCGACCGGCCCGACAGCAAAGACGCCGCCAACAGCATGTGGGGCGGGCGCTTCGCCGCTGGTCCCGACGCGATCATGGAGGCGATCAACGCCTCGATCGGGTTCGACCGGCGGCTCTACGCCCAGGACATCCGGGGCAGCCGGGCCCATGCGGCGATGCTGGCCGCGACAGGCATCCTCAGCGATAACGACGCAAAGGCCATCGGGGAAGGGCTGCTCACCGTCTTGTCAGAAATCGAGAACGGCGATTTTCCCTTCAAGACGGCGCTGGAGGACATCCACATGAACGTGGAAGCCCGCCTGAAGGAGATCATCGGAGAGCCGGCGGGCCGCCTGCACACGGGCCGGTCGCGCAACGACCAGGTGGCGACCGATTTCCGGCTGTGGGTTCGTGACCAGTGCGATGCCGCGATCGAAGGGCTGACCGCGCTGATACGCGTGGCCTTGGGTCAGGCCGAGGCGGGTGCCGATTGGGTCATGCCGGGCTTCACCCATCTGCAGACCGCGCAGCCGGTCACCTGGGGTCATCACATGATGGCTTATGTGGAAATGTTCGGCCGCGACCTGTCGCGCTTTCACGACGCCCGCAGGCGCATGAACGAATCGCCCTTGGGGGCTGCGGCGCTGGCCGGAACGGGCTATCCCATCGATCGCCACATGACGGCCGAGGCGCTGGGCTTCGACACGCCCATGGCCAACAGCCTCGATGCGGTCAGCGACCGCGACTTCGCGTTGGAGTTCCTGTCCGCCTCGACCATCTGCGCCGTTCATCTGTCGCGGCTGGCCGAGGAACTGGTCATCTGGTCCTCGGCCCAGTTCCGCTTCGTGTCCATGTCGGACAAGTGGTCGACCGGATCGTCGATCATGCCGCAAAAGCGCAACCCCGACGCCGCTGAACTGATCCGCGCCAAGATCGGGCGCATCCTCGGCGCGACGGTGGCCCTGTTCACGGTGATGAAGGGCCTGCCCTTGGCCTATTCCAAGGACATGCAGGAGGACAAGGAGCAGGTCTTTGATGCCGCCGACAACCTGATGCTGGCGCTGGCCGCAATGACCGGGATGCTGTCGGACCTGACCGCCAACCGGGATCGGCTGGAGGCCGCGGCCTCGACGGGCTTTTCGACCGCGACGGATCTGGCCGACTGGCTGGTGCGCGAACTGGGCCTGCCGTTCCGCGACGCCCATCACGTGACCGGGTCGTTGGTTGCCATGGCCGAGGGGCGGGGCGTCGATCTGCCGGACCTGACTCTGGACGACATGAAATCCGTGAATGGTCAGATCACCCGGGATGTGTTCAATGTGCTGGGCGTGCACAATTCGGTCGCCTCGCGCCAAAGCTATGGCGGCACGGCGCCCGATCAGGTGCGCGCGCAGATCGCCCGCTGGAAGGAGAAACTGGCATGATCCGTCTGTCCCTGTTGGCCGTCCTGGCCCCCGTTCTGATGGTGTCCGCCTGCGGCGTCGATGGTGCCCCCAGGCGTCCGGTGGAAAAGCCCGTGCAGCAGCAGATGGGCGTCACCCTCAGCGGCGATGCCCGCATCGGCGTGTCGGCTGAACTCTAGATGGATCATTTCCTCTACAAGAACGGCGTGTTGCATGCCGAGGACGTGCCCTTGTCGCGCATCGCGGCCGAAGTTGGCACGCCGGTCTATGTGTATTCCGCCGCCACATTGACCCGCCATTTCGGCCTGTTCCGGCAGGCACTAGACTGGACGGACCACCTGGTCTGCTTTGCGGTCAAGTCGAACTCGAACCTGGCCGTGCTCAAGCTGATGGGCGATCTGGGCGCTGGGATGGATGTCGTCTCGGGCGGGGAATATGCCCGCGCAAGGGCGGCTGGCGTTCCGGGCGACCGGATCGTCTTTTCCGGCGTCGGCAAGACCCCCACCGAGATGCGCATGGCCATCGAGGGCGGCATCCGCCAGTTCAACATCGAATCCGAACCCGAGATGCGTGCGCTGTCGACGATCTGCGCCAGCATGGGTGCCGAGGTTCCCGTGGCGATCCGGGTGAATCCCGACGTGGATGCAAAAACGCACGAAAAGATCGCCACGGGCAAATCCGAGAACAAGTTCGGCATTCCGATCTCGCGCGCCCTGGAGGTTTATGCCGAGGCGGCGCGCCTGCCGGGGCTCCGGGTCGTGGGCGTGGACGTCCATATCGGCAGTCAGCTGACCGATCTTGACCCGTTCCGCGCCGCCTATGCCAAGGTTGCCGATCTGACCCGGGCCCTGCGTGCGGAAGGGCATGCGATCACCCGGCTCGACCTTGGTGGCGGACTGGGCATTCCTTATCGCCGCGACAACAACGCGCCGCCGCTGCCGATCGAATACGGGCAGGTGATCCGGGACACGGTCGGTCATCTGGGCTGCGAAATCGAGATCGAACCCGGCCGCAACATCGTCGGCAACGCCGGCGTGCTGTTGTCGCAGGTGATCTATGTGAAGCAGGGCGAGGACCGCGACTTCCTGATCGTGGATGCGGCCATGAACGACCTGCTGCGCCCGGCGATGTACGGTGCGCATCATGACATCGTGCCGCTGATCGAACCGGGGGTAGGCGCGGCCGTGCGTCCTTATGATGTCGTGGGACCAGTCTGCGAATCGGGCGACACGTTCCAGAAGGGCGCAGACCTTCCGGAAATGGCGGCAGAAGG
>NZ_JBKGUN010000180.1:0-6029 GCF_046462195.1 Paracoccus sp. (in: a-proteobacteria)
CTCGGCCTATGCCAAATACGCCGACCCGCTGGGCGATCAGGAACTGGTCCCCGTGCCCATGCTGCAGGTCGAGGGCGCCGTGAACGACGGCACCTATCGCAAGCCCTCGATGCTGTTCGCGATCTCGAAGAACGCGCGCAATCCGCAGGCGGCGGCGCAGATCATCGACTGCCTGCTGAACGACCCCGAGGCGGTGGACATCCTCAAGGACTCGCGTGGGATCCCGGCCAGCAAGGTCGCGGCCGCGCGTCTGGCCGAACAGGGCTCCATCGATCCGAACATCGCCGCAGCCCATGACCTGGTGCTGGAAGGCAAGGGCCCGATCCCCTCGCCCCTGAACGAGCATCCCAAGGTCCGCGAGATCTTTGGCGATTACCTGGAAGCGGTGGCCTATGACCAGGTCTCTGCCGACGACGCCGCGGCCGAGATGATCGACGAGATCGATCGCGCCCTGCGCAGCTTCCGCTGATCCTGACCGGCGGCGTGCCCGGCGCGCCCCATCACCGACATCCGAAGGAGCATTCCATGAAGATGGATCTCGTGGCCGCAACGCCGCGCTCGGTCGCATTTCGTCTGGCAATCCCCGGCGCGCTGTATCGCCTTGCCGCGCCCTTGGCCTGGCAGGTGACCGGTCCCGGCTATGCCCGGCATGGCGTCACCGATCGCGTGATCACGCCCCTGCACGACCTGCCGCCCGGCATGGACCTGCGTGTCACCATTGACGGGTTTGACCCCTTCGGCCTGACGACACCACGTTGCGCGGGGGTTGCGGTTCTTGATGACCCTGCCCGCGCGCAGGCAATGCTGGACGCGCTGCCCGATGGCGGGACGCTGATCGTGCCCCAAGGCCGGTGGGAGGTCGATCCCCTGCTGATCCCTTCGCACAGGCACATCTATCTGGCCGAAGGCTCCGAGCTTGCCGCCCCTTCGGAGCGCGCGCGCTTTCCCATCCTGCCTGCCGACCAGGGCGGCAGCTGGGAGGGCCTGCCCGAACCCTGCTATCGCGGGGTCCTGACTGCAATCGGCGGGCGTGACATCAGCATCGCCGGGCCGGGCCGGGTGGATGGCGGCGGGGCACGCGGTGACTGGTGGACCTGGCCAAAGGAAACGCGCGACGGCGCGCGCCGAGCCCGCCTGCTGCACCTGATCGATTGCGACGGGGTCACTGTGCTGGGGCCGACCATCACCAATTCGCCCAGCTGGACCGTGCATCCTTATCGGTCGCGCAACCTGACCTTTGCCGCCCTGTCCATCCGCAACCCGTCGGACAGCCCCAATACAGATGGCTTGAACCCCGAAAGCTGCGAAGGCGTCCTGATCGAGGGCGTCCGCTTCTCGACCGGGGATGACTGCATCGCCATCAAGGCTGGCAAGCGCAGCGACGATGGCAACGGCGATCACCTTGCCCCCACCCGCGACATCCGCATCCGCCATTGCCGCATGGAATATGGCCATGGCGGTGTGGTGATCGGGTCCGAAATGTCGGGCGGTGTCAGTGACATCCACGTCTCGCACTGCGAGATGGAAGACACCGACCGCGGCCTGCGCATCAAGACGCGGCGGGGACGCGGGGGCAAGGTCGCCCGGATCAGCTTGACGGACTGTTCCTTTGACGGCGTGGACACGGTGCTGGCAATTAACGCCCATTACTTCTGCGACCATGACGGCCATGACAGCACCGTGCAGTCGCGGGACCCGCAGCCCGTGGGCCTCCTGACACCGCAGATCGGCGATATCGAAATCAGCCGCATCCGTGCCGACCGCGTGCGCTTGGCCTTTGCCGCCTGCCTTGGCCTGCCCGAAGCGCCGGTGACGGGCGTCCTGATCCGGGACGTCGCGCTGTCCTACGATGCCGCGCCGCCCGCCCCGCCGCTGATGGCCGACGGCCTGCTGGAGGTCAGCGGCGCCGGGCTGCTGGCCGAACATTGCCACATCTCGGCCCCTGACGACCTTCCCAACGGTCCCCTGACCCGCAAGGACTTTGCCCCATGCTGAATTACTTCGACGCCTTCGCGACCCGCTACCAGCCCTACAAGGGCGGCGCCTGGTGCTACGAGGACGGCTGCATCTATCGCGGCCTCGAACTGCTGCACGAAGCCACGGGTGAGGATCGCTGGCGCGATCACCTGCTGCGGCTGGCCAGCGCGCAGGTGGCCCCGGACGGGACGCTGGCGGGCTATGACCCGCTGGACTTCAACATCGACAACATCCTGGCGGGACGGGTGCTGTTCGCGCTGGACCGCTGGACGGGCGATCCGCGCTGGATGCGGGCTGCGCAGCGCCTGGGACGCCAATTGCAGGACCACCCCCGCACGGCGGGCGGCAGCTATTGGCACAAGAAGATCTATCCCCATCAGGTCTGGCTGGACGGCCTTTACATGGGGCTGCCCTTCCAGATCGAGCTTGCCCGGCAGCAGGGCGACCAGAGGCTGGTTCAGGATGCGCTGTCGCAGATGCGCGACGCGTTGACGATGACGGCACGGCCGGACGGCCTTTATGCCCATGGCTGCGACACGTCGCGGGCGCAGGATTGGGCGGATCCGCGGACGGGGCAGTCGGCCTCGGCCTGGGCGCGGGCTCTTGGCTGGACGGCGATGGCGCTGGTCGACAGTGCCGCACTGGTGGGTGGCCCGGCCTTTGCCGCGTCCGATCTGACCGGTCCCACCCGGGCGCTTCTGGCGCGGCTTGCGGATCTGCAGCAGCCGGATGGCGGGTGGCTTCAGGTGATCGACCAGCCGGACCTCCAAGGGAATTACACCGAAAGCTCGGCCACGGCGATGTTCGCCTATGCCTTGATCGCCGCCGGTCCTGTCGGACTGGCTCCTCAGCCTGCCGCCGCCTCTGCCAACCGCGCCATGGCATTTTTAAAGGAAAAGCTGCACCACGATGGCCAGGGCCATGGCTTTGGGGGGATCTGCCTCGTGGCCGGGCTGGGCGGTTTTTCAGGTGTGTATCGCGACGGAAGCCCCGCCTATTACCTGACCGAAGACGTGGTCGCGGACGACGCCAAGGGAACGGGACCGCTGATGATGGCCAAGGCGCGCCAGATCATGGCAGCAGAGCGTTCGGCTGCGGTCACGGGTTGAGGCTGCATTCTTTACTTGTATGGAAGTATGCAATATAACGGCGGAAAAGGTTGCCATGTTCGAAAGCATGATCCCCATCCGGACCGCCTCGACCGCCCAGCAGGTTCATGACTGGCTGTATCGCAGCGTGTTGCGCGGCGACCTGCTACCCGGCGCACGCCTGTCCGAGACCGAGATCGCGGAACAGATCGGCCTGTCCCGCCAACCCGTGCGCGAGGCTTTCATCCGCCTTGCCAGCGATGGCCTGGCCGAGATCCGGCCCCAGCGCGGCACTTATATCGGCCGCATCTCGATGCGCGCCGTCCTCTCGGCCCGACTGATCCGCGAGGCGGTGGAAAGCGACCTGGCTAGGATGGTGGCGCAAACTTGTCCGTCACTGGACGACATGGTCGCGCAACTGGCCGCACAGGACGAGGCGAACGAGGCGGGCGATGTTCCTGCCTTTATCGAGGCGGACGACCGTTTTCACCGGGCCATGGCTGTGGCTGCCGGCCACCCCGCCGTGTGGGAGGATCTGGACCGCCTGAAATCTCAGATGAACCGGCTGCGCCACCTTTCGATGCGTGCCTTCGATCGCGCGGCCACGATCGCCCAGCACCGGGCGGTTCTGACCGCGCTGGAGGCGGGCGATCCCGACGCGGCCGAGGCTGCCATCCGCACCCACCTGCGCCAGATGCTGACGGAACTGCCGCAGATGGCCGCAGCACATCCCGACTATTTCACCGACTGAGAGGATCCGATGAGGCTCGAGCACGGCCATGACATTTCCGCCCCCACCCGTCGCGGTATCGCCGCCGCACCATGCCCTCTCCGGCAGGTGCGGGCATGAACCACATCCTTTCGATCGGCGAGGCGATGGTCGAACTGTCGCAGGCCGACCAGCCCGATCTGTGGCGGGTGGGCGTTGCGGGCGACACGCTGAACACGGCCTGGTATCTGCGCCGCCTTTTGGGCAGCGATTGGCAGGTCGGTTACCTGACCCGCGTCGGCAGCGGCGAGTTCTCGCAAAAGGCATTGGACTTCATGGCAGCCGAAGGGATCGACACGACCCATGTGCTGCGTGAAGCCGACCGCGAGATCGGGCTTTATGCCATCAGCCTCAAGGATGGCGAACGCAGTTTCGCCTATTGGCGCGACATGGCGGCAGCGCGACGTCTGGCCGATGACCGCGGCGCGCTGGACGCAGCGCTGGCGGATTGCCGGCTGGCTTATGTATCCGGCATCACGCTGGCAATCCTGCCGCCGGAAGGGCGTGCGCGCCTGACGGACGCGCTGGAGGCGGCACGGGCCAATGGCACCACCATCGTCTTTGACCCGAACCTGCGCCCACGCCTGTGGCCCGATGCCGAGACGATGTGCAACGCCATTCAGGATGCCGCCGGTCATGCCGACCTGATCCTGCCCAGCTTTGATGACGAGGCGGCGCATTTCGGCGATGCGGACCTTCAGGCCACCGCCGATCGCTATCTGGCCTGCGGCGCCAAGCATGTGGTGGTCAAGAACGGCGGCGGCGCGATGCTTTATCAAGGGTCGGGCGGTCAGGGTGAAATCGCCGACCTTGTGCCCGAAACGCCGGTGGACACCACTGCCGCGGGCGACAGCTTCAACGCGGGCTATCTTGCCGCTTGGCTGGAGGGTGCCGATTGCGAAGCCGCCATCCGCGCCGGTCACGCGCTGAGCCGTCAGGTCATTCGACACCGGGGCGCCCTGGTGCCGGCAGCCGTTTCCACGCACGCCTGAGCCGTTCCCGAATAAAGAAGGGGGGCCGCTGCCCCCCTTTTTCCGTCAGACGACCGCGCCGATCTGCCAAGGCAGGAATTCGTTGTCGCCCAGTCCCAGATCCTCGCTTTTCGTCGCCTCGCCCGAGGCCACGCGCAGGATCAGGTCCACGATCTGCCGGCCCTTCTCCTCCAGCGTGACGCCGGACATGATGTCGCCGCAGTTCATGTCCATGTCGTCGCGCATGGCGGCGTAAAGCCTGTCATTCGTCGCCAGCTTGATCGTCGGCGCGGGCTTGGACCCGAAGGCCGAGCCCCGCCCGGTCGTGAACACGATCAGCTGCGCCCCGCCAGCGATCTGCCCTGTGGCGGACACCGGATCATAGCCCGGTGTGTCCATGAAGTTCAGACCCGGCGCAGTGATGGGCTCGGCATAGTCCAGCACCGCGTTCAGCGGCGTGGCACCCGCCTTGGCCACAGCACCAAGCGACTTTTCAAGGATGGTGGTCAAGCCGCCGGCCTTGTTGCCGGGGCTGGGGTTGTTGTCCAGAGAGGCTCCGTTCTTGGCGGTATAATCCTCCCACCAGCGCAGCCGTTCCAGCAACTTGTCGGCCAGTTCGGGCCGGGCTGCCCGATCCAGCAGCAGACGCTCGGCCCCATAGATCTCGGGCGTCTCAGACAACACGACCGAGGCCCCCTGCGCGGCCAGGATATCGCAGGCGACGCCAAGCGCCGGGTTCGCGGTGATACCTGAAAACCCGTCCGAGCCGCCGCATTGCAACCCGATCTTCAGCGCAGCGGCGGGCGTCGGCGCACGCGTGGCGGCATTCACCTGCGGCAGCATCTGGCGCACGCGGGCCTTGATCGTCTCGATCGTCGTGCGTGTGCCGCCATTGTCCTGGATGGTCAGACCGTGAAAGCGTGCGGCTTCGCCCAGTTCCTGCTTCATCCGGGCGATCTGCATGACCTCGCAGCCGAGGCCCACGAACAGCGCGGCGCCGACGTTGGGATGGCCCGCATGGCCTGTCAGCACACGCTGCAGCGCCTGCCAGCCCGGACCGCTGTCGGCCATGCCGCAGCCGGTGCCATGGGCAAAGGCCACCACCCCGTCCACGTTCGGATAGGGCGTCAGCGCGCCCTCGATCCGCAGTTCTTCGGCGGCGCGGCGGATCACCGTGGCCGAGCAGTTGACCGTCGCGACCAGCGCGATGAAGTTGCGCGTGCC
>NZ_JBKGUN010000181.1:0-4088 GCF_046462195.1 Paracoccus sp. (in: a-proteobacteria)
GGTGTCCAGATACTTGTCCATCTCAGGATCTCTCGGTGTGGTGGGAACAGGGGCCGGTGTCACCGGAGAGGTAACCGGTGGCTGCGGTGTGACAGGCGGCACGGTAACCACAGGCGGCGTTGCAGGAGGGGTGACCGGAACCGCCGGGGGCGCGACCACCGGAGGCGGTGTCACCGGGGACACGATCACCGGAGGCGGCGTGACCGGCGCAGGCGCAGTGCTTGCTGCATTGAAGGCGGCAACGGCCCGCCAGCGGGGGTTGTCGTCCAGCACGTGCCGACGCGCACCCCACAGGCCATGCCTGCCTGCCCTTGCAACCTCGACAAAGACGTTGAAGAACGCGCCGCCGGCCTTGCCGAACTCGGTCATGGCACGGGTGTAGAGCGTGCCCATCGACGAGGAGTAGTGGAACTTCTCGATGAACTCCATCAGGCCGGCATTTGCGTCCAGCGTGGCATGGTCCGGTGTGACATGCGACCCGCCCTCATACATGACCATCTTCAGACCTGCACGATCGGCAATGGCCTTCTGTTGCTGCCATGTTCCGGTCAGACCGGTGATCTCGCTGTCAAGACGGGCGGCCATGCGTCTGAAGGCCTCCGCCTCACCCAGCGATCGCCACGACTGGACATCGCTCGCGCGAAGGCCATGGCCGAAGTAGCCGGTCACCGCATAATGGTCGAAGTAGGTGCGCGGTGCGCGACGCCCGGCCCGGGCTGCAACCCAGCGCGGCGCCTCGAGAATGCCATTCTCCAGCCCCAGCCAGGCGGTGTGCGTGGCGACGACCTTCTTGTGCCGACCGCTGGTGCCTGCATAGACGGCGTCCAGCAGCATGGCCATCTCGGCGGCCCTGCCGCCATAGAACTGCATCCAGCCGTCCTGGTTCAGGTAGGTGGGCCACAACGCTGCGGCCTGCCGGCTTGCCCATTGTGCCTGCTCGAAGATGAAGTTCCAGACTTCGTTCGAATACTCGTAGTGCGCAACCAGATCAGCCCGCAGGTTCGCACGGACATATTGCGCGAAGCGGGTCATGTAGTCGTCAGTCGCAAGGTGCGGAAAGCAGAACCAGCCGGAAGAGCCGACCTTGTTGCACAATGCCACCATGACCTCGACAGGCACGCCGCCGATATAGGACGCGGCATTGACCGTCGGCCGGTCGGCCATGCGGAAACCTTGGAATTGTTCGTGCCCTGCCAGTCCATGAAGCGGAACAGGCGAAAGCCCTTGACCAGATCCAGCCACTCGGGACGAAAGATCTCGCCCGCCGCATAGGCCGCGCGCCGGTCATTGCGGACACATGTGATGTTCTTGATGGGGTTGGTCGCGCTGATTGCCGTCATTTCAACAGAGATCATGTTGCCGCCGCCGGCCGCATAGTCGAACTCTGCCCAGCGCGTGCCACGGGAAAGATTTCGGCCGCCATAGATCTCCAGTGTGCCGTCCCCCGTCCACTCCATGCGGTAGCGGCCGTTCAGGCTGGTATCGGCCGCCGCGATCTCGCAAAGAATGATTGTGCCAACCCGGTTGGCGCCAGCAGGAATGCGAATGGGCCAGCCATTGGCATCAAGATGTCCACCGCTGCGAAGTTGGGCGTTCGAATGGGATGTGAATTGCGAAGCCGACCGGCCTTGCCATTCACGCGACGAGCGCATGGCGTCAAGAAATGGTTGCGAGGCCTCCCAGTCTGCAATGCCGGAGAGGCCGATAGCTACGTTCATATGGTGTCCTTTCTGGACAGGTCATGAAAATGATGACGACGTTCAAGCCGTCGAGGACCAAGAGCACCGCTGACACCGGGAAACTGCCCGTCTCTGCTTTCCCAGATGCTAATGATGCGCCCGTTGCGTTATGGTCAGACGCAACGGGGGGCTGGCAACTTATTGAAGGGGGTCAACAATCCGGCTGCCTTGGCAGACTGCGGATTGCCCACTGCCATGACGATCAGAACAGCCTGCGGAAACCCGTCGCCGAAATTGAACAGGGTTATGATCTGAACGCCCCGCCGCAGAGGTCGCCCGCGGCCAACCCAAGAAGACGCAGTCAATCCTGCTTCAGTGAGTTGGACAGGGGTGGATTTCAAGGGAAATGAGACGGCAAGTCGGACAGCCGTGGCTTTTTGACCAAGCGCTCGTCGTCCTGCACGCTTCCGAATGCCACTAGCGCAGAAGCGCACTAGCATGGGCATCGCCCCAACCCCGCTTGTCCGCTAGCCAAACACCTAATTGGCGGCGTTGAAGCGCAGACCATCCCAAGGCGGAAAAGCCGACTACTGGCCGGATCACGACATGCTTGGCGTATCTTGAATTTCACAGCCTGTGGTGCCGGCGTTTGATTGCTTGGCGACTTGCCTCGCGAACATGGCCTGCTCCAGATTGCCCTGCAAGCAAAGTGGAGAAAAACCACTGCCGGCATCCAATCCGTGCAGTCCATGAAATATCACGCAATTCCACCCGTTGTTCGCGGCGCCTATCTGACCGGCCATCACGCTCCCAAAGAACACTTCCTGTGGTTGATGTACCTGTGCATAGTGCGCAACATTGACGAGTGGCACCCGCATCTTCGGCGTCTGACGCAGCACCGATCCTGTTCAGTGCGCCTGCACTCCGTGCTTCTGTCACACCAGATGCTTGTCATTCTGGTGCTATCTGACGACGCCAGACAACCACCCGGTCACTTGCCCTGATCCGGTCGTTCAAGGTGCAGTCACTTCAGGGCGATCCTGGGGAGGCAGGTCAGTGGAAATTTCGACGATCGAAGTCCGGCTGTAATGGCAGCAGCAATTCGAAACCGTGGCCTGATCCAGATCCAGCACTGGCACGATACCCGTGTCGGCTTATCGTTCCACAGCTTTCGACGCTGAGCAGCAGACAGATCTTGAACAGACATTTGCGTCTGATTTCGGCCTGTTCAAAAGCCAAAATCGTAAGGTAACTCAAAGCCTTCAAGCATCCCGGCATTCAACATCGCGCAACCGGAGAAGCGAATAACCCATTACCATAACTTCTTTTCGACTCAACTTTCACTTGTTATGCGGACAAAATGAACTAGACAGCCTGCTTCCACTCCATCCTTCGACCGGCGCCTTTTCTGGCGCGTCTGCCGGGATACAAGCCAAAGGGTTAATTTCCCGCAGGCTGCACGTCACATTTTTCGGGCGATCGTTCCGGTATCTCAGCTTTTTCCACCTTTGCCGCAGGAGACCTCCTCAAATGCCGATCGTCGAAACCTGAATTGCCTATCTTCGCGCTGATCTGAGAGGCCTGAGCCTCAATGGTTCGACAGCCCAAGTCTCCATTGAAACCCTGGGACTGAGTGAATGGCGTTCCGGTGGCGATTTCAGATTGGCAGGCACCGGCGCAGTCCGTGGAGTGACCTTGACAACCCGCGCAATGATCAGCTGATCAATGTCGCTGAACAATTCACTGTCACCTCCAGAACAGCAACCTATATCCTCCTCGAAGGTGCAGGCACACCGGTTGTGGAAACACGCTCTCTCACCGTTATTGGTTCGGGCACTCTTTGTACGCCTCTAGGCGGAACCAACCAAGTCGTGATTGGCAGTGATGGGGCGGGTGGCGCGTATTTTTTCTTCCTAAAGGCGGACATACCAAGCGTCCTTCTGGAGACGGTGGACCAGACGCTGAACACGACGCTGACATTGGACAGTATCGGTCAAGATTTTGCCCCCAATATGCAGATCTCCTTCCCGCGCGGCACGATGTGGGAAGCCCCAAGGTCCGCGCGCGATCGAAGGCATCCAGCCGGGCGATCTGGTTCACATATTTGTTCTTCGGCACCATCCAGTCGTGTACCTAATTCTTCTAAGGCACGGCTTGCATGGTCGTAACGACACTTTATCAAATCGGCTTGCGCCCCTATGCTGTGATCTTCCGGCCATTGGATGTCAAAGGCAGACGAATGATTGCCTACGGAACGATTCGACCCCTTTCGCAGCAGCAGGCTGACCATATCTATCGCAACGCTCGAGAAATCAGCCTTTGCGGGGCCGCTGAATAGGAAAATCCTAACGGGCTGCTGAAAGGCTCCTGCCTCGACGTTTGGCACGGAACCTGCTTCACCGTCCTGGC
>NZ_JBKGUN010000182.1:0-5785 GCF_046462195.1 Paracoccus sp. (in: a-proteobacteria)
GACTGGGAACTATGCCAACCAGCGCTATTCTGAGCTGGACCAGATCACCCGGGAAAACGTCGGCGACCTGCGCGTCGCCTGGAGCTTCTCGACCGGCGTTCTGCGCGGACACGAGGGCGGCCCCCTGGTGATCGGCAACATGATGTATGTCCACACGCCCTTCCCCAACAACATCTTCGCACTGGACCTGTCCGACAACGGCAAGATCGTATGGCGCCACACGCCTCAGCAGGACCCCGAAGTGATCGCGGTCATGTGCTGCGACACGGTTTATCGCGGCGTTGCCTATGCTGACGGCCTGATCCTCAGCCATCAGGCGGACACTACGCTGGTGGCGCTGGACGCCATGACGGGCGAGGAGAAGTGGTCGATCAAGACGGGTGATCCGGCCGTGGGCGAAACCAACACGGCAACCGTGCTGCCCGTGGGCGACAAGGTTCTGGTTGGCGTATCGGGCGGCGAATATGGCGTGCGCGGACGGATCACGGCCTATAACCTGGCCGACGGCACCGAGGCGTGGAAGGCGTATTCGACCGGCCCCGACGAAGAGATGCTGGTCAACCCCGAAACCACCATGCATCTGGGCAAGCCGATCGGCGCGGACAGTTCTCTCAACAGCTGGGAAGGCGATCAGTGGAAGATCGGCGGCGGCACGACCTGGGGTTGGTTCAGCTATGACCCAGACCTGAACCTGGTCTATTACGGCACCGGCAACCCCTCCACCTGGAACCCGTCGCAGCGCCCGGGTGACAACCGCTGGTCGATGACGATCATGGCCCGCGACGCTGATACCGGTGAAGCCAAGTGGTTCTACCAGAAGACGCCCCATGACGAATGGGACTATGACGGTGTGAACGAGAACATCCTGATCGACAAGGAAATCGACGGTCAGATGCGCAAGCTGCTGGTCAACTTCGACCGGAACGGCTTTGCCTATACGCTGGATCGCGAGACGGGCGAACTGCTGGTGGCGGAAAAGTACGACCCGGCCGTCAACTGGGCGACCCATGTCGAGATGGACCCGAACTCGGATCAGTACGGACGTCCGCAGGTGGTGGCAGATTACTCCACCTCTCAGAACGGCGAAGACACCAACACGACCGGCGTCTGCCCGGCCGCTCTCGGCTCCAAGGACCAGCAACCGGCAGCCTATTCGCCCAAGACAGGCATGTTCTATGTGCCGACCAACCACGTCTGCATGGACTACGAGCCGTTCCGCGTCGCCTATACGGCCGGTCAGCCATATGTGGGCGCGACCCTTTCCATGTATCCCGCTCCTGACAGCCACGGCGGCATGGGCAACTTCATCGCCTGGGACGCCGTCGAGGGCGAGATCAAGTGGTCGCTGCCCGAACAGTTCTCGGTCTGGTCGGGTGCCTTGGCCACCGCGGGTGACGTGGTCTTCTACGGAACGCTGGAAGGCTATCTGAAGGCGGTCGATGCCGAAACGGGCGAAGAGCTTTACAGCTTCAAGACGCCGTCGGGGATCATCGGCAACGTGATGACGTATGAGTTCGAGGGCAAGCAGTACATCGGCGTCCTGTCGGGCGTGGGCGGCTGGGCCGGCATCGGTCTGGCGGCTGGCCTGACCAACCCCAATGAAGGTCTTGGAGCCGTGGGTGGCTATGCCGCGCTCAGCGACTATACCGAACTAGGCGGCCAGCTGACCGTCTTCGAACTGCCCGGCTGAACTGGGCCAGCGGAGCGTCTCATACTTTCGTTCCGTACAACTAAGCTTGATCTGTGAACGGGCCGCCCCAGGGTTAAACTGGGGCGGTTCTGTCTGAGGAGAGCAGATAGTGAAAGATTTGGGAGGAAATCCAACATGAAAGCCATTACCGGTCTGACGGCGCTGGTTCTGGGTGCGTCCTTGGCCACCATGGCCCTGGCGCAATCCGAGGCAACGACCGAAACGCCACCGGCCGGTGCCGGGGCGGCGGCTGCCGTTTCAGGTACTGCCGAGCCTGCCGCCGCCGAAGGCGGAGAAGCAGTCGAGGAAGAGCCGGTGGAGGTCGCCGAGGGTGAGACCGTCATGCCGAGCGGCCACGACATCACCGCGGTCGAGATGGTCGACGGACGGTGGCGCAACGACGAAGGCATCCCGACCTTCAAGGTTGAAGACGGCGTGGTCGACTTTGCGACCTTCAACGGTTTCCGCCGCTATCATGCGGAATGCCACGTCTGCCATGGCCCCGATGGCGAAGGGTCGACCTATGCGCCCGCGCTGAAGAACTCGGTCCTGCGGATGGATTACTACGACTTCATGCAGGTCGTGGCATCGGGCCGCCAAGGCACGAACTCGGTCATGCCTGCCTTTGGGACCAACAAGAACGTCTGGTGCTATATCGACGACATCTATACCTATCTGGTGGCCCATGGGACCGAGACGATCGGGCGTGGTCGTCCTGCCGAACGTGCCGACAAGTCCGAGGAATACACGGCGCAGGAAGACGCCTGCATGTCGATGTGATGAAGACAAAGGCACGCCTGATCGCCGCATTGGCTCTGACATACGGACTGGGGCTGGCTGGTCCTGCCGCAGCGCAGGTGGCCGACCTGCGGTCGACAACGCAGTTCCGTGTTTGTGCCGATCCGGCCAATGCGCCGATGTCGTCCCAGGACGGCAGCGGCTTCGAAAACAAGCTGGCAGAGTTCATGGGCAAGGAACTTGACCTTCCCGTGACCTACAGTTGGTTTCCTTCCGGCATGGGCTTTATTACGCGGACCCTGCGGGAAGGCACCTGCGACGTCGTGATGGGCTATGCCCAGGGTGACGAACTGGTGCAGAACACCAACCATTATTACACCTCGGTTTATGGCATCGTGACACGGCGCGACGGGCCCTTGGCCTCGGTCGACCAATTGACCGACCCTGCACTTCGCGAAGCCGATATCGGGGTGGTTGCCGGAACGCCGCCTGCCACTCATCTGGCGCGTGCCGGACTGGCCGCCAACATGCGTGGGGCCGACCTGTTCGTCGACCGTCGGGTCGAGGATCCGATGGGTGACATGCTGAAGGGTGTCCGCGAGGGCACGCTGGATGCGGCCGTCCTGTGGGGGCCATTGGCCGGGCCTGCCATCAAGAATGATCCCGACCTGAAGTTCACGCCGCTGCTCAGGGAAGAGGGCGGACCGCGATTGTTCTATCGCATCACGATGGGCGTCCGGTTGGAAGAACAGGAATGGAAGCGCCAGCTGAACAGCCTGATCCGCAGGAACCAGGACGAGATCAACCAGATCCTGCACGATGCCGGCGTGCCACTGGTTGATGATTACGGACGCGAGCTGCTGCCATGATCCTGCGGGTGGTGCTGGCATGCCTTCTGCTGGGACAGGGGGCTTGGGCGCAGACAGTGCCCGAGCCTGACAGCTACCGCGGAGAGCCTTATCGGGCGCCCGTCCCTGCAACGTTGAAAGGGGCAGAGGTCATATCGGCAATCGAGGCGCTGGCACTCCACGCCGACGGCAGGGCCGCTTTTTTCGACATCATGCCCCGCAAGGTTCGCCCGGAGGGATTGCCTGCGGACACGATCTGGAACGAACCCGCGCATGGAACGATTCCGGGCGCCGTCTGGCTGTGGAACACCGGATACGAGGCACTGGCGCCCGCCGAAGAGGCGCGGTTGCGCAATGGTCTGAGCCGTGCACAGGCCGACGACCCTGATCGTCCACTGGTCTTTTTTTGCCGAACGGACTGCTGGATGAGCTGGAATGCCGCTCGTCGGGCGCTCGAATGGGGCTTTTCACCTGTCATCTGGTTCCCCACTGGAACGGAAGGCTGGCTGGAGGCGGGAGGCGCCCCTTTGGTCACTGCGGAACCTGTCGTCCCGTGAACTGACCAAAGGCGCGAGGACCTGCCGGCATTTCAATCCGGTGACGAATTTCCAGGCTCACTGCGTCAAGGGTGACGATTTCATCGCTGTCCCAGTTGGCGATCACGACCCCGCTTCCATCGGGCAGCGCGGCAATCCCTTCGGGATAATCGCCGATATCCACCTCGGCCAGAACCTCGAATGTCGAGGCATCGAAAACTGTCAGGCTGGCGTGATACTGGTTCGTGACAAAGCCGCGTCCTGATGCAAAGGCCACGCCATAGGGATGGCTGCCAGTCGGGATGCTGCCGATCAATCGTCCGGTTTCCGCATCGATCACCGACACGCTGTCACTCTGCACATCGGCGGTGAAGAACCGGCCCCCTTCAAAGGTGATGCCGAACGGATGGGAACCGGCGGTCGCCACCTGATGCAGGCGCTGCCCCGTCTTTGCGTCAAAGATGCTGACCGCATCCGCATCACGATCAGCGGTGGCCACTCTGCGGCCATCGTCACTGACCGCAACGCCTGCAGGGGCGGCGCCTGTCGGCACCTGCCAGAGGGGTGTCAGATCAGCGTCCAGCCGGGTCAACGTGGCGCCAAACCAGTTGGTGACGAACAACCCCCCTTCCGGGGCCACGGCAAGGCCAAAGGCGCCTTCGCCCAATTCCGCAGTATCCACGGTTTCGGCAGCCTTATTCAGCACATGCAGCCGCCCCGTGTCGGCGGCAATGACATAGGCACGGCCATGTCCGGGATCATAGGCCACGGGCGCAGGGGCATCAGGGACGTCCGCGCTGGCAAGAACCTGTCCCTGCTCCAGATCCACCACGCTGACGGCATTGCCATTCTGGGAGGTGATGAATGCAAGATCCCCGGCCATGACCGGGGATGCAAGAAATCCGGATGCCAGCAGCAGGCATGGCCGAAGCAGAATCATTCGATCTTGCCGAACCGTTCCGCCAGTGCGTCAAGACCGGCTTGATAGATGCCATCAACGGCAGCCATGGCGGCATCGTCGTTCAGTTCTGCCGGAGGATCATTGTTCGGAAACCCGCGATAAAAGCCGCCCTTCCAGACCACCTCCGCATGGCCCGCATTGTCCTTGACCTGAAGGGTCGAGGAATAGTTCGTGACTGGCAGGACGGCCGTGTCCACCTCGGTGATCATGTAGCGATAGCTCATCTTGTCGTTGTCGACCGCCATCAGCTGTTCGGTGATTGTCGGCGTTCCGCTGTCGGACACCAGCGTCAGCACGCGCGTGGATTCGTCTGGCACATCGGCAGGTGCCCCCTCGGGCTCCATGCGGGTCGAGGCTATGGCAGGGTGCCAGTCCATGTCGTCAAACTGTCCGATCACCTCCCACACTTCGGCAGGGGTTGCGTCCAGCACGACCGAATGCTCGGTCTTGAGCCGCGCGGGGCCATGCGCCGAGGCCACGCCCGCCAAACCCAGGACCGCACCAAGCGCAACGGCAAGAACCTGCGTTTTCATCATTCCTGTTTTTCCTTCCGAAAGATGATATTTCTCAGCAAATAGCTGTATCCCCGTCGATACGCCTCATCCGTGTTTCCCCGGACATCCACCGCACCGGCGCGCAACGTCTGACCGGTGTCCGCATCGCGGATATGGATGTTGATCGACTGGATCAGGTTGGAGACCTTCTGCACCTCTCCGGCGATCGCGTATGCCGACCCCATGGCCGCGGCGATACGGGTGTCCGCGCCATTGGAGTGAACGGGGTTCAGGATGCGCGCGACATCTTCGGGTGCAGGTTCGACCAGAGTAAAGCCACGTTCGGTCAGGGCGTCAGCAACGTAATCCTCGATCATCGCAATTCTGGCGGTCTCATCCTCGCGCACGCCATTGATCGCGCCTTCAGTCGACGTGTCGATATAATGGATGCCGAACCAGGTGGCGCTGCCCGGTGCGACCGCCTACTGTGCCGCAGCGGCGACAGGAACAAGCGTCAG
>NZ_JBKGUN010000183.1:0-19059 GCF_046462195.1 Paracoccus sp. (in: a-proteobacteria)
CCACGCCAATCATCATCTGCGCGCCGGTCAGAACCCGCATGCGGTCCTCGTCGGGCGCGTCGCGCGCTTCCTCGATGAACGAGGCGGTGTCGATGCCGATGGGAAAAGAGCCCGCCCGGATCCTGCGATCGCCCAATAAGAAATCTCCGCCCTCGTCCCGGTCCATCTCGGCCAGTTGCCGGCCGCTTTCGGTAAAGTTTCCCAGATCGCGCTCGGCCTGGAACCCCACCAGGTCATAATGGGACAGCCATTCGAACATCTCGGCCGGATTGGGCAAGGCGGCGCAATCCGCCGGCCCCGGAAAGGGAATGTGCAGGAATAGCCCGATCGGCTCCTTGACCCCCAAGGCGCGCAGTTCGGCCGCCAGGGGGAACAGGTGATAATCCTGCACCCAGATCCGGTCGCCGGGACGCAGGTGCGGCACCATCTGGCGCGCGATCTGCGCGTTCACCTTGCGGTACCCGTCCAGATATTCCGGCAGGATATGGACCAGATCCGCACGGCCATGGCAGATGGGCCACAGCACCGAGTTCGAGAAGCCCAGGTAATAGTTGTCGTGATCCTCGGGGGTCAGGTCAAAGGACAGGCGCTGGAAGCTGGCGCCGGGATGGTCCTGCAGATCCTCGGCAGGCTCTTCGACGGGATGGCCGGAAAACCCGATCCACACCCCTCCCGAGCCGCGAAGGGCATCTTCCAGTGCAACAACCAGGCCGCCGGATGGATTGTCCCCCAGCGGCAGGCGGTTTGAGACGACGATCAGGCGGGACATGGGCTCTCCTCAGGACAGGGATTCGTCCAGCCAGGCAGCCAGCGCCGCAGGATTGGCCAGACGATGGCGGGCAGCGGTATCGCCCTCGCCGATCTTGATCGCAAAGCCGCCGCGCCGCTGCGCCTCGGCCATGGCGGGTTCGTCCGTGGTATCATCGCCGGCAAAGACGGGAATACGGCCCGCAAAGGGCGCCTGTTCCATCAGCCGGGCCAGCGCGCTGTCCTTGCCGACGCCCGCCGGCCGCAGCTCGATCGCCATCTTGGCAGGCTGCAGCATCAGATGCGGGTTCTGCGCGGCCAGCGTTTCCATCGTGTCACGCACGTATCCTTCCAGCGAAGGATCGGCACGGTAATGCAGCGCCACGCCATGCGGCTTTTCCTCGACCAGCAGGGCCGGATGGGGTGCTGCCCGTTCATGAGCCTGCCGGTGCAGGGCCGCCGCGTCGAAGGGCTCGTCATGCAGCGCCTCGATCCGGCCGGGGGCCAGTGACATCTCGGACCCGTGGCTGCCCGCGATGACACCGGGAAAATCCACCAGATGCCCGCGCAAATCCGCCACGTCGCGACCCGAGATCAGCGCCACGGCTCCTTCCAGATGCCGGTCCAGCCCCGCCAGGAGGTCGCGCAGAACAGGCGTCACGACCACGGCGTCGGGCCGGGATGCGATCTCGACCAGACAACCGTCAAAGTCCAGAAACAGCGCGGCATCGCGGGGCAAGGGCGGGGGCGAGGAAGTCATCGGCAGCGGCACTCCTTGGATTGTCCTGCAACCAAACCCGTCAGTCACCCTGCCGGTTCACCGTGATGTGATCTTTTTGTTCCGCCTGCCCCGCCGGCCTTCAAAACTCCACGCCCGGCTGTGCCTTGATGCCGGCACGGAAGGGGTGCTTGATTTGCGTCATCTCGGTCACGAGATCGGCCGCCTCGACCAGCGCCTCAGGGGCGCCGCGCCCGGTCAGCACGACATGGGTCATGGGCGGCTTTTCCCTGTCAAGAAAGGCCAGCACCTCGGCCACGTCCAGGTATCCATAGCGCAGGGCAATGTTCACCTCGTCCAGCAGGACCATGCGAATCGCCGGATCACGGATCAGGTCCTTGGCCTTTTCCCATCCTGCCTGCGCGGCGGCGATGTCGCGGGCCTTGTCCTGCGTTTCCCATGTAAAGCCTTCGCCCATGCTGTGGAACTGGCACAGGTCCCCGAAATGCGTCGTCAGCAGACGCCGCTCGCCCGTATCCCAGGCCCCCTTGATGAACTGCACCACTGCCGAGGGCATGCCATGCGCGATGCAACGCATGATCATGCCGAAGCCGCTGGAGGACTTGCCCTTTCCCGGTCCGGTATGAACGATGATCAGCCCCTTTTCGCCGGTCTTGTCGACCATCATCCTGTCGCGGGCGGCCTTCTTCTTGGCCATCTTCTGGGCATGGCGGGCCAGATCCTCGGGGGTCATCGGGTCGGAGGGGGTCATCGCATCGCTCCTTCGCATGGCATCGGCGGGTTGACAAACAGGGCCGCAAGGTCCTTTTGTGGCTCGTGCTGGTTCCTGCCCTTATGGCAGGCCAAGAGGGAATGCGACAGGCGGGTTTCGACCATGCCCAAGCGCAGCCGCCCCCGCGACCGTGACCGGAAAGGTCGCCCGATCCACTGGCAGGCCTCTGCTGGGAAGGTGGGACGACCGTGGGGCAAGTCCCCGGATCCGCAAGCCGGGAGACCTGCCAGCACATGTGATGACGGGCGGACGGGGTGTTTCGCGACCGGCAGGTGATGGCCGGATTCTGCCCGCGCCGTTTCCTTCGGGCACCCCTTTCGCCGAACCAAAGGGAAGGGCCGCGATGCGCGCCATCTTGCATGTCTGCACCACCTGCCGCGGCACCGCGCCGGGTGATGACCCCGAGGCCCCGCGCCCCGGCGCGACCCTCCATGACAGGTTGCGTGCCGACGCTCCTGCAGGGGTCGAGATCCGCCCTGTCGAATGCCTGTCGGCCTGCTCTCAGGGCTGCTCGGTGGCGCTGTCGGCGCCTGGCAAGTGGTCCTATGTTTATGGCCGCCTGAGTCCTGCCGACGCGCCCGACATCCTAATCGGCGCCAGCGCCTATGCCGCGACCGCCGACGGCATCGTCCCTTGGCGCGCGCGTCCCGCCATCTTCCGCAAGCAGAGCCTTGCCCGCATCCCCCCGCAGGAGTGACCATGCCCGATCTTCCCAGAAACGATCTGACCAAGACCCCCGTCACCGTCATCACTGGCTTTCTCGGTTCGGGCAAGACGACGCTGATCCGGCACCTGATGCGGAACCCGCGAGGGCTGCGGCTGGCGGTGCTGGTCAACGAGTTCGGCACGATGGGCGTGGATGGCGATATCCTCAAGGGCTGCGCCGACGACAGCTGCCCCGCCGAGAACATCGTGGAACTGTCGAACGGCTGCATCTGCTGCACGGTCGCCGATGACTTCATCCCGACGCTGGAAGCGCTGATGGCGCTGCCGTCCAAGCCCGACCACATCCTGATCGAAACCTCGGGCCTGGCCCTGCCCAAGCCCCTGCTCAAGGCCTTCGACTGGCCCGCGATCCGGTCGCGCATCACCGTGGATGGCGTGATCGCGCTGGCCGATGCCGAGGCGGTGGCGGCGGGCCGCTTTGCCCCGGACGAGGATGCGGTGCAGGCCCAGCGCGAGGCCGATGACAGCCTCGACCACGAGACGCCCTTGTCCGAAGTCTTCGAGGATCAGATCGCATGCGCCGACGTGATCCTGCTGACCAAGGCCGATCTGGCCGGGCCGGAGGGCATCGCCGCCGCCCGCACCGCGATCGAGGCCGAGGCTCCGCGCAAGCTGCCCATCCTGACCGTGACCGAGGGCGTGATCGACCCGCGCCTGATCCTTGGGCTGAACGCGGCGGCCGAGGATGACCTGGCCGCCCGCCCCAGCCATCACGACGGCGCCGATGACCACGAGCACGAGGATTTCGACACGGTCGTGATCGACCTGCCCGAGATCGCGGATCCTGACGACCTGTCGGACCGCATTGCGCGGTTGGCGCAGGAACAGAACATCCTGCGCGTCAAGGGCCATGTCGCCGTTCAGGGCAAGCCGATGCGCCTGCTGGTGCAGGCCGTGGGCGCGCGCGTGCGCCACCAGTACGACCGTCCTTGGGGCGATCGGCCCCGCGTCTCGCGGCTGGTGGTCATCGCGGAACATGACGATGTGAACGAGTCCGCAATCCGTGCCATTCTGGAGGCCGTGCCCGCATGACCGGTTCCGCCTGATGCATGTCATCTTCCGCGAACGTGTCGGTCTTGACCAGACCGATACCCCTTATGATCCCGGGCAGACGCCTGGCGATCTGGTGGTCCTGTCCTTTTCAGACAGCGACTTGGGTGCCTTCGCGGCAGGCTGGCATCGGGCAGCAGGGGGCCTGCCCTCGCTACGGCTGTGCAACCTTGTGGCGCTGCGCCATCCGGTCTCGGTCGACACCTATCTGGACCAGACCCTGTCAGGGGCCCGGGGCATCCTGATCCGGCTGATCGGGGGCGAGGCCTATTGGCCCTATGGTCTCGCCTCGGTCGCCGATCTGGCACGGAGGAAGAACATCGCGCTGGCGGTCCTGCCCGCCGACGGGCGCGACGATCCGCGGCTGGAGGAGGCGTCCACCGTGCCTGCCTCGGTGCTGCGGCTGCTACGGCGCCATTGCGATCAGGGCGGTGCCGTGGCAGCGCAGGCAGCGCTTGCGCAGATGGCCATCGCGGCCGGGTTGTCGGCCGCCCCCGTGCCCGGCATCAAGACGCTGCCGCAGATGGGCCTTTACGATCCCGATCAAGGCGTGATCCTGCAGCCGACCCCCGGGGATCTGGCGCTGGTCACTTTTTACCGCAGCTGGCTGGCGGCGGCCGACGTTGCCCCGATCGATGCGCTGATCCATGCCCTGCGCGCCCGGGGCCTTGCGGCCTGCGGCGTCTTTGCCCCCTCTCTGAAGGCCCCCGGCCTTGGCGAATGGCTGCAGGCCAACCTGCCCTCTGCCCCCGCAGTCATCGTGAACGCGACCGGTTTCTCGGCAGGGTCCGAATCTCCTTTTGCAGGCTTCCCTTGCCCTGTCTTCCAGGTGGCTCTGTCCACCAACCGCCGGCGGGAATGGACCAAGGCCGAGCGGGGCCTGTCTCCTTCGGATCTTGCGATGAATGTGGTCCTGCCCGAGGTCGATGGCCGCATCCTGTCGGGTGTCATCAGCTTCAAGTCACCGGAACGCCGTGACCCAGACCTGCAATATGCACGCTTTGCGCATCGTCCCGACCCGGACCGCATCAAGGCAGCGGTGGACCGCATCATGGCTTGGAAACGGCTGGCGCGAACCCCGGCCGCAGATCGGCGGGTGGCGCTGGTTCTGTCCACCTATCCGGGCCGTGACTGGCAGATGGCGCATGCCGTGGGGCTGGACGCGCCGGCATCGGCCGAGGCGGTGGCCGCGATGCTGGCCGATGAAGGTTACAGCGTCACGCCGGGCGTCTCGGCGGCAACGCTGGCGACGGCGCGGGTCGCCTGGCCGCTGGTTGAATATCGAACTGCGCTGGAGGGCCTGCCGCAGTCGATGCGTGACGACCTGCAGGCAGCCTGGGGATCCCCCGAAACCGATCCCGATTGCCGGGAGGACGCCTTCCGCTTTGCCGCCATCCATTGCGGGAACCTGACACTGGCCCTTCAACCCGAGCGCAGCCACCGCGCCGACCGGAGTGATGATTACCACGACCTGACCCGGGTGCCGCGCCATGCCTACGTGGCCTTCTACCTGTGGCTGCGGGCCCAGGCTCCGCATGCGATGATCCACATGGGGGCGCATGGCACGCTGGAATGGCTGCCGGGCAAGGCGGTGGCGCTGTCGGGCGCCTGCTGGCCCGAGGCGCTGACGGGCGCTATGCCCGTCATTTATCCCTTTATCGTCAACGACCCCGGCGAGGCCGCGCAGGCCAAGCGCCGCATTGGTGCGGTAACGCTGGGCCACCTGCCCCCGCCCATGCGGGCGTCAGGCCTGCCCACCGGCATGGCGGGGCTGGAGCGGCTGCTGGACGAATACTCGACCGCCGACGGCCTCGACCCCGCCCGCCGCGACCGCCTCATCGCCGGCATCCGCGACGAGGCACAGGCGCTGGGGGTAGAGGACGACCTCGGCATCCCCCACGACGCCAGCGCGGCCGAGGCGATCACGCGCATCGACCGCTTCGTCTGCGACATCAAGGAAAGCCAATACGCCGAAGGACTGCACATCTGGGGCAGCGGCGCCTGCGGCGAGGCCGAGCGCGCGGGCCTGCGGGCGGCGCTGGACGGGCGTTTTGTCGCCCCCGGACCCTCCGGGTCGCCGAACAGGGGCCGGGCGGATGTGCTGCCCACGGGCCGCAACCTTTTCAGCGTCGATCCGCGCGCCGTGCCGACGCCTGCGGCCCATGCCCAGGGCGTCAGGCTGGCCGAGGAACTGCTGCGTCGCCACCTGCAGGATCATGGCGACTGGCCGCAGGGCCTGGTCGTGGACCTTTGGGGCAGCGCCACCATGCGCACTGCGGGCGAAGAGTTCGCGATGGCCCTGCATCTGGCGGGGCTGAAGCCTGTCTGGGACGAAGGCTCGGGCCGCGTTTTGGGCGTCGAAGTCGTGCCGCTGGCGCTGCTGGACCGGCCGCGCATTGATGTGACGCTGCGGGTGTCGGGTCTGTTCCGCGATGTCTTCCCGGTGCTGGCCCAACTGTTCGAGACCGGCGCCGCAACGCTGGCGGACCGGGACGAGGCGGCGGACATGAACCCTTATGCCGTCCGGTCCCCCCGCGTCTTTGGTCCGGAACCGGGGCAATATGGTTTAGGCATGGGCACCGCGCCCGACCAGTTCACCGATGTGGCCCGCGCCGCGGCAGGCGAGGCCTGGCTGTCGGCCTCCAGTTGGGCCATCGGTGCGGATGGCAGCAGCCGTCCCGATCGTCCGGCGCTCGAGGCGCGGATGCAGGGGGCCGACAGCTTTGTTCATGCGCAGGACCTGCCGGAAAGCGATCTGCTGATGGCCGCCGATTATGCCGCGCACGAGGCGGGCTTTGCCGCCGCCATGGCCCGTATCGGTGCGGCGGCGCCTGCCCTTTATCACCTTGATGCCACGCAGCCCGACCGGCCCCGCGCCCGCACCCTGACCGAGGAGATCGCACGCACCGTACGCGCCCGGGCCACCGACCCGGCCTGGGCCGACGCGATGACGGCCCATGGCTTTCGCGGCGCGGCCGAAATTGCGGCAACGCTGGATCACATGGCCGCCTTTGCCCATCTGGCGGACGCGGTGCCGCCGCATCTGTTCGACCTTTACCATGACGCGACGCTTGGCCGACTCGAGATCGAGGCTTTCATGGCCGAGGCCAATCCTGCCGCCCTGGCGGCCATGCGGGACCTGTTCCAGCGACTGCACGACGCAGGCCTGTGGGTGACGCGCCGCAATTCCATCGCTGCAACGCTGGGAGGCGAGGCATGAGCGCGGTCAAGGGCTGGTGCCCCGGTGCGTTGCGCCCGATGGAGTCGGGCGACGGCTGGGTGGTGCGCATCCGACCCCGCGGTGGTTGTCTGGACGCCGCGCAAGCGCAGGCCGTCGCCGATGCGGCGCAAGCCCATGGCAACGGCATCATCGAGCTGACCGGGCGTGCCAACCTGCAGCTGCGCGGCGTGACGCCTGCAACCCATGCGCCGCTGATCGCCGCCCTGCGCGCCCATGACCTGATCGACGCCGACATCGATGCCGAGACGCGGCGCAATGTCATCGTGACCCCTTTCGCGGATGCCGAAACGGATGCACTGGCCGCTGCTCTCGAGGCGGCACTGGCCCGCAGCCGCCTGATCCTGCCCGCCAAGTTCGGCTTTGCCATTGATACCGGCCCTGCCCCGGTCCTGACCCGTGACCCTGCCGACATCCGCATCGAGCGGGGACCACAAGGCTTGCTGTTGCGGGCGGATGGCATGACCCGGGCGACCCTCCTGCATGACATCCGGGATGCGCTGGACCTGGCGCAATGGTTTCTGGATCAGAACGGCGCGCCCGAAGGCCGGGGACGCATGGCAGCGCTTGTGGCCGGCGGTCTTCATCCTGCGGCGACCCTGCCCGCACCCGCACCTTTGGCCCCGTTCCAGCCCGGCCTTGTGCCGCAGGGCGTCCTGACCGGGCTCGAGTTCGGGCAGATCCCCCCCGACACGCTGCGCCGGCTGGCACGGCTGGGAGCGCTGCGCCTGACGCCGTGGCGGATGCTGCTGGTGCGGGGCGCCCGGACTGTGCCCGCCATGGCGGGCCTGATCCCCGATGCCCAGGATCCACGCCTTCGCCTGCGCGCCTGCCCCGGGGCGCCCGCCTGTCCTCGGGCCTTGGGCCAGACGCGTCCGGTCGCCCTTGGTCTGGCCGAGCTTGTGCCGCAGGACGCAGTGTTGCATGTGTCGGGTTGCGCCAAGGGTTGCGGCTGGCCGCGTGCCGCCGATATCACCCTGACCGCCACGCCCGAGGGATTCGACCTGATCCGCCACGGCCGCGCCGCCGACCCGGCCGTTCTGCGCGGCCTGCACCCCGACCAACTGCCAAAGGTTCTGTGATGCCTCACCATTATGAAAAGGACGGCGCCGCGATCTATCGCCAATCCTTTGCCACCATCCGGGCCGAGGCCGATCTGGCGCGTTTCGATGCGGACGAGGAGCCCGTCGTGGTTCGCATGATCCACGCGGCTGGACTGGTGGGGCTGGAACGCGATGTCCGCTTTACCCCCGGCATGGCCACCGCCGCCCGAACCGCGCTGGCCGCTGGCGCTCCGGTCCTTTGCGACGCGCGGATGGTCAGCGAGGGAATCACCCGCGCCCGGCTGCCCGCCGACAACCCGGTCATCTGCACGTTGAACGACCCCCGCGTGCCGGACATGGCGCGCGAAGCCGGCAACACCCGCAGTGCCATCGCGCTGGAACTGTGGCGGCCTTATCTGGACGGGGCGCTGGTCGCGATCGGCAACGCGCCGACTGCGCTGTTCCACCTGCTGAACATGCTGGAGGACCCCTCCTGCCCCCGCCCCGCCGCGATCATCGGCTGTCCGGTGGGCTTCGTGGGCGCGGCGGAGTCCAAGGACGCCCTGATGGCTGCGCCACCCGTTCCTTCGGTCATTGTGGCCGGACGGCTCGGGGGCTCGGCCATCACCGTGGCGGCCGTCAACGCGCTGGCCAGCCGGAAGGAGTGACCTCATGGGACGCATCATCTGTGCGGGTCTGGGGCCGGGCGATCCGGACCTGATCTCGGTCCGGGCCGATCGCGCAGTCCGGGCTGCGCGTCATGTGGCATTCTTCCGCAAGCCCGGCCGGCAAGGGCAGGCCCGCCGGATCGTGGAAGGCATGCTGGCCAAGGATGCCGCCGAATATCCGATGGAGTATCCGGTCACGACCGAGATCCCCTTTGACAGCCCGGTCTACAACAACCTGCTGTCAGGCTTTTACGACGACTGGGCCAGCCGCCTTGCCCTGCTGGCCGAAACCGATGATGTCGTGGTGCTGTGTGAAGGGGATCCGTTCTTCTATGGCTCGTTCATGCATCTTTACGTGCGGCTGAAGGACCGCGTGCCGGTGGAGGTCATCCCCGGCATTACCGGCATGGCCGGCTGCTGGCATGCCAGCGGAACGCCAATCACCTGGGGCGACGATGTCATGACCGTGCTGATGGGCACTCTGCCCGAGGCCGAACTGGCCCGGCACATGATCGCCTCGGACGCGCTGGTGGTGATGAAGACCGGGCGCAACCTGCCCAAGGTCCGCCGTGCGTTGGCGCAGACCGGCCGCCTGGAGGACGCGTGGCTGATCGAACGCGGCACGATGCCCGGCCAGCGCATCGCCCGGCTGGTCGATGTCGAGGCCGAGGATTGTCCGTATTTCGCGATCGTGCTGGTTCACGGACAGGGCCGTCGTCCCATGGCACTGCCCCAGGTGGCCGAATAATGAGTGGCTGGATCGCCGTGGCGGGCCTGGGTCCGGGCGCAGACAAGCTGGTCACGCCCGAAGTGACCGAGGCGCTGTCGCAGGCGACCGATGTGGTCGGCTATATCCCCTATGTCGCCCGTGTCGCCGCGCGCAAGGGGCTGGTCCTGCACCCTTCCGACAACCGGGTGGAACTGGACCGTGCCCGGCTGGCGCTGGACCTGGCGGCAGCGGGGCGGCGAGTGGTCATCGTGTCTTCGGGCGATCCCGGCGTGTTCGCCATGGCCTCGGCCCTGTTCGAGGCGGTCGAGGCAGATGGGGCCGAGGCCGACATCCGCGTCCTGCCGGGCATCACGGCCATGCTGGCCGCTGCGGCGCGCGCGGGCGCGCCCTTGGGACATGATTTCTGCGCCATCAACCTGTCGGACAATCTCAAGCCCTTCGCCTTGGTCGAACATCGGCTGCGCCATGCGGCGCGCGGCGATTTTGCGATGGCCTTCTACAATCCCCGCTCGCGGTCGCGCCCCGAGGGGTTTTCTCGCGTGCTGCAGATCCTGCGCGAGGAATGTCCCTCGGACCGCCTGCTGATCTTTGCCCGGGCCGTGGCGACCGCCGATGAAAGCCTTCGCATCGTCACCCTAGCCGAGGCGCAGCCCGACATGGCCGACATGCGTACCGTCGTGCTGGTCGGGAATTCGGCGACGCGTCGCGTGGGCCGGTGGGTTTACACGCCCCGTAGCGCAGGACCGGTCTGATGCAGCCAATCCATCGCCTCCTGCGGCCTGGCCACCTCGCAGCGCGGGGGAAGCGGGGGCCTGTCGATCATGACGACCCGCACCCCAAGGACGCGGGCGGCGACCAGCTTGGCCTCGGCCCCGGTGCCACCGCTGTTCTTGGCCACCAGATGCGTGATGCCATGGGCTGCCATCAGATCCCGGTCCCCCTGCTCCGTGAAGGGGCCGCGTGCAATCACCACCTGCGCGCCCGGCAGGGGCAGGGTTTCGGGCGGATCGACCAGCCGCAGCAGCCACCGATGCGGCAGGAGGCCGAAGGCGGCAAGGTTCTGTTTTCCAATGGCCAGAAAGACGGAGGCCGGTGTGTGCGGCAAGGCCGCAGCCGCGCCTGCCATGTCGCACACATGGGTCCAGTCGTCGCCCGGTCCGGCGCGCCATTCCGGCCGTTGCAGGACCATCAGGGGCGTACCGGTGTTCCGGGCCGCCTCCACTGCGTTCCGGCTGATCTGCGCCGCGAAGGGATGGGTTGCATCGACCAGATGGCTGATCTTCTGGTCGCGCAGGTACTGTGCCAGCCCCTCGGGACCGCCAAAGCCGCCGATGCGCGTGGGCAGCGGCTGGCCGACCGGGGCTGCCGTGCGTCCGGCATAGGAGAAGACCGCCTCGACGCCCGCTTGGGACAGCAGCCCGGCCAGGCGGCTGGCTTCGGATGTTCCGCCCAGCAACAGGACGCGTTTCATGTCTGACCCCTGGCTGACGATCATCGGCATCACCGAAGATGGCGTGTCAGGGCTGGGGGATGCAAGCCGCCACGCTTTGGCACGCGCACAGGTGATCTTTGGCGGGGCGCGTCATCTGGCGCTGGCCCGGGCCGGCGAACGGGGGCGCCCATGGCCGGTGCCCTTTGACACCGCTCCCGTTCTGGCGCTGCGGGGTCAGGCGGTTGTGGTGCTGGCTTCGGGTGACCCGTTCTGGTTCGGCGCGGGGGGCAGTCTGGCAGCGGTGCTGGAGCCTGACGAATGGCACGTCTTGCCTGCACCGGGTGTCCTTTCTTTGGCCGCAGCGCGTCTGGGATGGCGGCTGGAGGATGTCGTGACCCTGGGTCTGCACGCGGCACCTTTTGCGCGCCTGCACCCGCATCTGGTGCGCGGCTGCCGAATCATCGCAACCCTGCGCGACGGCGAGGCCCCTGCCGCCTTGGCTGCGTGGTTGTCGGATCAGGGGGCCTGCACCCTGCGCCTGACCGTGATGGAGCGTTTGGGTGGTCCCGCCGAACGCATCCGCCACAGCACCGCACAGGGATTTGGGCTGACCGACATCGCTGCCCCCGTCACCGTCGCGCTGGACGGTGCCGAACTGCCCTGCGGCTTTGGCCTGCCTGCCACGCCCGGACGCGAAGACGGGCTGTTCACCCATGCGGGACAGATTACCAAATCGCCGATCCGCGCCATGACCCTCGGAACCTTGGCCCCCCGGCCGGGCGAGATGCTGTGGGACATCGGTGGCGGTTCGGGCTCCATCTCGGTCGAATGGGCGCTTGCGGGGGGGCGATCCATCTGCATCGAGCCGCGCGAGGATCGTCTGGCCCTGATCCGCACGAACCTTGACCGTTTCGGGGTGGCGCATCTCGTGCACCCCGTGCAGGGGACTGCCCCCCGCGCGCTGGCCGATCTCCCCGCGCCGGATGCGGTTTTTGTCGGTGGCGGCGCCAGCCCGGAACTGTTCGACACGCTGTGGCCCCGTCTGCACCCCGGCGCCCGGTTGGTCGTCAATGCCGTCACGCTGGAAACCGAAGGCCTGCTGGCTGACCTTTCCGCCCGCCACGGTGGTGACCTGACCCGGATTGAAATCGCCCGCGCCGCACCCTTGGGTGCCATGCGGGGGTGGCAGCCCGCCCGCCCCGTCGTCCAGTGGAGCCTCACCCGATGAGGGTGGCAGGCGTCGGATGCCGTCCCGGGACACCCCTCGCGGCCCTGCTGGATGCACTGGAGGCCGCAGGCGGTGCCGAGGCGCTGGCCACCATTGCCGCCCGTCAAGGCGAACTGCAGGCGCTGGCGGCTGCCCTGGGCCTGCCGCTCCATCTGGTTTCGGTCGCAGGCATCGTCACGCCCACCCGATCGCCCCGCATTCAGGCCCTCCACGGCACCGGCTCGGTGGCCGAGGCAGCGGCCATTGCCTTGGGCGGAAGGCTTGTCGGCCCACGCCGGATATCGTCCTGCGGGTCCATCACCATCGCCATAGCAGAGGTTCCATGACCGTTCATTTCATCGGCGCAGGCCCTGGTGCGGCCGACCTGATCACGCTGCGCGGTCGCGACCTGATCGCCGCCTGTCCTGTCTGCCTTTACGCGGGCAGCCTCGTTCCCCCTGCCCTGCTGGACCATTGCCCGCCCGGCGCGCGGATCGTGAATACCGCGTCCCTCAGCCTGGATCAGATCATCGCGGAGATGGCTGCTGCCCATGAGGCGGGACAGGACGTGGCGCGGCTGCATTCCGGTGACCTGTCGATCTGGTCGGCCATGGGGGAACAGCTGCGCCGCCTGCGCGCGCAGGGCATCCCCTTTGACGTGACGCCCGGGGTGCCCGCCTTTGCTGCCGCCGCCGCGGCGCTGGAGGCGGAACTGACCCTGCCCGGCATTGCGCAATCGGTTGTCCTGACCCGCACGCCCGGCCGCGCATCGACCATGCCCGAAGGCGAGACCCTAGCAGCCTTTGCCGCCACCGGAGCCACGCTGGCGATCCACCTGTCGATCCATGCCATTGACCGGGTCGTGGCGGATCTGCGCCCTCATTACGGCCCCGACTGCACTGTGGCCGTGGTCTGGCGGGCCAGCTGGCCTGACCAGCGGATCATCCGCTCGACCTTGGCGCGGGTCCAGGAGGACGTGCAGGGGATCGACCGCACCGCGCTGATCCTGGTCGGGCCCGCCTTGGCAGCCGAAGGATTCGATGAAAGCCGTCTGTACGCCGCCGATTACGACCGCCGCTATCGCCCGATCGGACCTGAGCCGAGGTTTCCAGAATGACGCCGCCCGTGACCCCGGGCCTGATGATCTCGGCCCCTGCTTCGGGAACGGGCAAGACGATGCTGATGCTGGGCCTGCTGACTGCGCTGCGGCGGCGGGGGCTGGCGGTGCAGCCCTTCAAGTCCGGGCCCGATTACATCGATCCCGGCTTTCACCGGGCGGCATCCGGCAGGGCGTCCTTCAACCTTGATGCCTGGGCGATGGAGCCGGGACGGATCGCGGCCCATGTGACCGGTCAGCCCCCTGCTGACATGGTTCTGGCCGAAGGGTCCATGGGATTGTTTGATGGGGTCGCTCGGGCAGGGGAGACCGGCATTGGTTCCAGCGCGGAAATCGCGCAGATGATGGGCTGGCCCGTGGTCCTGATCCTGGATGTGAGCGGGCAGGCGCAATCGGCCGCTGCCACGGCACGCGGCTTTGCCACCCTGCGGCCCGACCTGCCTTTTGCGGGTGTCGTGCTGAACCGCGTGGCCTCGCCCCGCCACGATGCGCTGATCCGCGAAGGGATGCGGGATGCCGGCATCCGCGTTCTGGGCGCCCTGCCTCGCCAAGGGAACATCACCCTGCCCGAGCGGCACCTGGGCCTGGTCCAGGCCGAAGAAACTGAGGGTCTGCAAGCAATCCTGGATCAAGCCGGCGATTTCGTTGCCGCCCATTGCGACCTTGATGCCATCATTGCCGCTGCAGCGCATCGCGTCCTGCCCGATAGCAGCCCACCCCTGGCCCTGACGCCGCCCGGAGGCCGCATCGCACTGGCACGTGACGCGGCGTTTTCATTCACCTATCCGCATGTGCTGGACGCCTGGCGGAAGGCAGGGGCGACGATCCTGCCCTTTTCGCCCTTGGCCGACCAGGGACCGGACAACAGCGCCGACTGCTGCTGGCTGCCGGGCGGTTATCCCGAATTGCACGCCCCCCGGCTGGCAGCGGCCGAGGTGTTCCGCAAGACGATGCACCGTTTTGCGGACACAAGGCCCGTTCACGGAGAATGTGGCGGATACATGGCAATGGGCGCAGGACTGGTGGACGCGGCGGGTCAGCGGCACCCGATGCTGGGACTTCTGGGACTGGAGACCAGCTATCATAAGCGGCGGATGCACCTGGGCTATCGCCGTGCGACGCCACTGGCAGCACTGCCGGGGCTGGGACACCAAGCCTTGCGCGGCCATGAATTCCACTATGCCTCGATCCTGTCGCAACCCGACGCCCCCTTGGCCCGCGTGACCGACGCGACCGGAGCCGAGGTTCCCGAAACCGGCAGTCATCGCGCCATGCCGGGTGCCGGCCAAGTCACGGGCACGTTCTTTCACCTGATCGCGCCCGCCGCGACCTGATCCGGGACAGCCGCATGCAGACCATACCACACCCCCGGATCCGCCTGACCCTGATCGGTATCGGCACCGGTAACCCCCAGCACCTGACGCTGCAGGGGGTTCAGGCAATGCAGGAGGCCGACCTGCTGCTGATCCCCCTGAAGGGGGAAGACAAGGCGGACCTTGCGGGGCTGCGGCGCGCGATCTTGGCGCAGCATGCACCGGAGGCGCGGAGGGTCGAATTTGTATTGCCGCATCGGGACGAGGGACCGGATTACCTGGACGCGGTCGAGCGCTGGCATGATGCCATTGCCGAGGCCTGGGCGGTGCAGGTGGCCCGTTCGCTGCCGCAAGGGGGGCACGTGGCCCTGCTGGTGTGGGGGGACCCGTCGCTTTACGACAGCAGCCTGCGGATCGCAGGACGGCTGGGCTGGCCTGTGCAGGTCATCCCCGGCGTTACGGCCATTCAGGCGCTGTGTGCCGCCCATGCCATTCCGTTGAATGCACTGGCCTCGGCCGTGCAGATCACCACCGGCCGGGCGTTGCGGGCACAGGGTTGGCCCCCCGGGGCGGGCAGCGTGGTGGTGATGCTGGACGGCGCCTGTGCCTTCCGGACCCTCGCACCCGAAGGCTTTCACATCTGGTGGGGGGCTTTTCTGGGGATGGAGGAGCAGATCATCGATCAGGGGCCGTTGGTCGAGGCCGGACCCCGGATCGAGGCTGCCCGGGCCGAGGCAAGAACAGCCCATGGCTGGATCATGGACTGCTATCTGCTGCGCCGGCTTTAGAACAGGAAGATGTCATCCGCGACGTCCCGCCAGGACAGGTCGGGATCCGCCAGGATGATCCGCTGCCCTTCGGGCAGGTCGATGACCACGCCCGTTGCGGTTTCGTGGATGTGGTTCAGGACGAAATCCGTCACATCCGGCACCAGATCCGCATCGATCAGGATACGATCCGTGCCCGACTGGAAGTCCATGATTCGGTCCGTGCCGGTGCGGCCGGAAAAGACGAACTGATCTGCTCCGGCGCCGCCACGCAACTGGTCATTGCCCGGCCCGCCGACCAGTGTGTCGTTGCCCCCGTCACCGTTCAGGCTGTCATCGCCCAAACCACCCTGAAGAAGGTCATTGCCTGCGCCCCCGAACAAACGGTCACGGCCGACGCCGCCCATAAGCACATCCTGCCCCGCGCCACCGACCAGCGTGTCATGCCCGCCGCCGCCCCAAAGGCGATCGTCGCCGATCTCGCCGAACAGGCGGTCGTCGCCTGCCTGACCCAGCAGGTTGTCGTTTCCGAGTCCGCCGCGCAGCACGTCATTGCCTGCGCCACCTGCAATCCAGTCATCACCTGCACCGCCCGACACGCTGTCATCGGCAGGTCCGCGAACGATGAGGTCGGCGGCAGAGGTTGCAAAAGGAGCGCGATGCGGCTTTCCGACCTGCTCCAGCCATGCCGCCTGCGAAAATTCCGGAGCAGAGACTTGGGGCGCAGACATCGTGCCGACGGTGACGCCGGGGGCGATGTCCCGCTCGACCGGGCCGAATGTGCGGGCAAAGTCCTGCGTCGCCATGACCACGGGATGACCGTTGAAGGTCCCGACCTCCAAGCCGATGCCTAGAAAGGTGACGTTCGGGTCCAGGATGGCAGCCCGGTGACTCGAACTGTCCATAAGGTTGCTGTGCAGGTGGCGGACCTCATCCATCAGCGAACCATCCCGGTTGTTCGAATAATAGGCCAGGTTCTCGGTCGCGCGCCAATCCCCTTCCAACGGAAAACCCGCTGCCTCGGCACGGTCCCTGGCGCGGGAACCGTCCTGTCCGATATGGGTGAAGCTGTTGTTCTGCAACATCCAGCGACTGTGAACCTCGGCCGATTCGTTCAGCCGGGTTTCCAGCGTCAGCGGGGCCAGCCCGCGCGCTGTGCGCTCGTTGTTGACAAGCGTCAGAAAATACCGCTCGGCCGTGGTTGCCTGTGACATCCAAACTCTCCCGTTGCACGCGCGATCATGTGGGCTTCAGACCGGCGGCAACAATAGGCATTGGCTTGCAACCTTACGTCAAGGCCCTGCATGGGCAGGGCCTCGACTGATGTAAATTTCACGCCTGCAGCGACCTGACACCCACTTCGCCTTCTTCCCGCGACTTGATGGCCGCCACGGCGGCGATGCTGCCTGCCGCCGTGGTGAAATAGGGGATCTTGTCGTAAAGGGCGACGGCGCGGATATCCCGCGAGTCGGCAATGGCCTGAACGCCTTCGGTCGTGTTCAGCACCATCGCGATGTCGCCGTTCTTCAGGCGATCGACGATGTTCGGCCGTCCTTCATAGACCTTGTTCACACGGCTGGAAGACACGCCCGCCGTTGCCAGGAAATCGGCCGTGCCCGAAGTGGCGACCAGTTCGAACCCCATGCCGACCAGATCGCGGGCAGCCTGGGCCAGCGTGTCCGACTTGTCGGCATCCTTGACTGACAGGAAGACGCGGCCCTGATGCGGCAGATGCGTCCCGGCCCCCATCTGCGCCTTGAGGAACGCGCGCGCGAAGTTGCGGTCCCATCCCATCACCTCGCCGGTCGAGCGCATTTCCGGCCCCAGCAGCGTATCGACGCCCGGGAAGCGGGCAAAAGGCAACACCGCCTCCTTGACCGAGAACCAGGGCGTGATCGGATCGGCCAGGGTCATCGGATCGGCAAACGGCAGGTCGGTTTCGGGGCCCACACCCGCCGGGTACGCCGGGCGGTTGGGGAAGTTCGACATCGGTTCGCCCGCCATTAGGCGCGCAGCGATCGAGGCGATGGCGCTGTCGGTGGCCTTGGCGACAAAAGGCACGGTGCGGCTGGCGCGCGGATTGACCTCGAGCACATAGATCTCGCCGTCCTTCAGCGCGAACTGCACGTTCATGAGGCCCTTGACCTTGAGCGCACGCGCCATGGCCGTTGTCTGGACCTTGAGTTCCTCGATCGTCGCGCTGTCCAGCGTGTGCGGGGGCAGCGAACAGGCGCTGTCGCCCGAATGGACGCCCGCTTCCTCGATATGCTCCATGATGCCCGCGACATGCACGGTTTCGCCATCGCACAGCGCGTCCACATCGACCTCGATCGCGCCGGACAGGTAGCTGTCCAGCAGCACCGGGTTCTTGCCCGAAACACTCACGGCCTCGGTGATGTAGCGACGGAGGTGATCCATGTCGCGCACGATTTCCATCGCGCGGCCGCCCAGCACATAGGACGGACGGATGACCAGCGGGAAGCCAATGCGCTCGGCGATGGCGATGGCCTGATCGTCGCTGCTGGCGATGCCGTTGATCGGCTGCTTGAGGCCCAGATCGTTCAGCAGCTTCTGGAAGCGCTCGCGGTCTTCGGCCAAGTCGATGGCATCAGGCGTCGTGCCCAGGATCGGAATGCCCTCCTCCTCCAGCGCATTGGCCAGCTTCAGCGGCGTCTGGCCGCCGAACTGGACGATGACGCCGTGCAGGGTGCCGTTCTGCTGTTCGGTGTGCAGGATCTCCAGCACATGCTCGAAGGTCAGCGGCTCGAAATACAGGCGATCCGAGGTGTCATAATCGGTGCTGACCGTTTCCGGGTTGCAGTTGATCATGATCGTCTCGTAGCCCGCGTCGGTCAGCGCAAAGCAGGCATGGCAGCAGCAATAGTCGAACTCGATCCCCTGGCCGATGCGGTTGGGACCGCCACCCAGGATGACCACCTTCTTTGCATCCGTCGGACGGGATTCGCATTCCACATCGCCCATCGCCGGCATCTCGTAGGTGGAATACATATACGGCGTCTGGGCCTCGAACTCGGCGGCGCAGGTGTCGATACGCTTGAAGACGGGGCGGATGTCCAGGCTGCGGCGGGCGCGGCGGATGTCGGCCTCGTCGCGCCTGGTCAGGTTGGCCAGGCGGGCATCGGTAAAGCCCATCATCTTGAGCCGGCGCAGCCCCTCGGCCTCCGTCGGCAGGCCGTTCTCGCGCACGACATGTTCGGCATCGACGATCTCGCGGATGCGGGCCAGAAACCAGGGGTCGAAGCTGGTGACGCGGTGGATCTCATCATTGGACAGGCCAAAGCGCATCGCCTCGGCAATGACGCGGATGCGGTCGGGGGTGGCCTTCGACAGGGCGGCGATGACGGCGGGCTTGCCCTGTTCGGCGGCGCCCTCGATCGGGATCTCGTCGAGGCCGGTCAGGCCGTTCTCCATCGAGGCGAGCGCCTTTTGCAGCGATTCGTGGAAGGAGCGGCCGATGGCCATGACCTCGCCCACGGATTTCATCGCGGT
>NZ_JBKGUN010000184.1:0-9010 GCF_046462195.1 Paracoccus sp. (in: a-proteobacteria)
TTGGCACATTGTTCGCGAAGGGCCCGGATGGATGCATGTACCGCATCGACCGACACCCGGTAATGGCGGCGCATCCTGTCACGCCGATGGTTGAGGCCGACATGAGCCTGCACCTTGCGCGACTGGGACTTCCGGATCTGGAGCGCGTGAACAGATGCGGCAAGGGACACGAGTTCCCGCGCATCTACGACATTCTGGACCAGGCAGATGTCACGGCTGCCGGACGGGATCTTGATGCTTCAGGCCGTCGGCTTGTGGTTATGGGCGCATCCAGCGTCGCAGAGGCATGGCTGGCGGTCCAGGCAAGCCGGCCGCCTTGCCTATCCAAGCCACCCGTGGCCGAAGGACCCGTCCTTGTATTTGCGGGATCACGCTCCTCGGTGACAACTTCCCAAATCGCCTCGGCCGCAAGCATGGCTCGCCTCCCCCTTGATCCGGCTGACCTCATGTCAGGCGATGCCACGCTTCGGAATGCCATTGAGTGGAGCAATGAGCGGCTGGAGCGAGGCCAAGACTGCATGCTCTATTTAACTGCCGAGAACTCCGGGCAGACCGTTCCTGCTGACCTGGCGCGTCGCAGTGCCGAACTGATCGAGAAGATTGCCACTCGAGGTGTCGGCGTCGGCGGGCTGATTGTCGCCGGGGGCGACACCTCCAGTGCCATCGTTAAGCAGCTTGCGCCGCAATGGCTGGATTACGCGGGTGATGTTTGTGCCGGCGTACCGATCCTGCGGGCAAGACTGGATACCGGCGACCTGCCCCTGATCATGAAGGGAGGCCAGATGGGTCCGTCGCAGTTCTTCCAAAGCGCAGCGGCAATGCTGCACGGTCGGTGATCCCGCGACACGTCCGCAACACAGCTTGATGGCCGGTGAACTGATCTCATTGCTCGTCAGTGTTGTTGTGTCGCGCCAGTTGATGCCTGGTTGCTTGGGAAGCCACCGCGTGGTTTCTGAACAATTAAGGTCAAGAGGCCACTCATAAATTTGCGCAGGCCCGCTCCCACGTTGCATCCATCATTGCTAGTTTGCCCAGTCTCTCTTAACCCAACCTGCGCGCAACTTTTACGCACTGGGCGTCGTCGCGCCTACCCTGCAGCTGAAAGCGGGAATACAGGGCTCAGTCCAGATTCGCGCCAGTAGATCGAGGTACAGTGCCAGTTCTGAATGGTCCGGCACATCAATAAGCCAATGACCCAAGCCCTGCATTTTGAAGCAAATGGTCCCTCTGCGGTCTCAGTTTCGCACGTGACACGCGCACTCAAAACAGCACGGCAGAAGCTGAGACACCGATCCGCCCCATGTCAAAGAATCGCAGTCACTTGGAAGCTAGCGTGGCAAGGTATGACCGGCACGCAAGATGAAGTTCAAGGCTCCGCGCATAATGGCAAAATCTCTTCGTGTTTAGCTAACCAAACATATGCACGAGGGTTATCATCTTGTGGACGGCCAAGTGCTGGAACTCCTTTGGCCGAACCAACATGGAGGAAAAAATCATGAAGCGCAAAATTGCTGCCACGCTCCTCGCCTCGATTGCTATGCTGCCGCAGGCGCATGCAGCGGAACCTGCGGAGTGTCTTGCCCCAAGCTTCTCGGACGTGGGTTGGACAGACATTACTGCGACCACAGCAACCACGGCTCTCGTTCTTGAGGCTCTAGGCTACTCCCCAGAAACACAGATTTTGTCAGTTGCCGTCACCTTTGAGTCGCTGAAGCAGGGCGACACCGATGTCTTTCTTGGCAACTGGATGCCGCTGCAGCAGCCCATTCAGGAACCCATGGTCGAAGCGGGCGAGATCGAGGTAATTCGCGCGAACCTTGAAGGCGCACTGATCGGGTTCGCGGTACCTACCAAGACCTACGACGCCGGACTGAAAACCTATGCTGACATTGCAAAGTTCGAGGACCAATTGGGCAGCCAGATCTTTGGGATCGAAGCGGGTAGCAGCGCCAACACGACCATCCTCAAGATGATTGAGGACAACAGCTTTGACTTGGCCAACTTCGAGTTGGTGGAATCCAGTGAGCAAGGAATGCTGGCGCAAGTGCAGCGGGCGATTGGTTCGGACAATGCCATCCTGTTCTTCGGCTGGCGCCCGCATCCGATGAACGTGCGCTACGACATCGAATACCTGACCGACGGCAACGACGTGTTCGGCCCTAACGACGGCGAGGCGAGCGTTCTGACGGTGACTCGCAAAGACTTGTTGGACGAATGCCCGAACCTCGGGAATCTACTGTCCAATTTAGCCTTCACGGTCGAAGCCGAGGACATGATGATGGCGTATATTCTTGATGAAGGAATGGAGCCACGTGACGCGGCAGAACGCTGGTTGAGGGACAATCCTTCCGTGCTGGACAGCTGGCTCGAGAATGTCACCACCGCTGATGGTCAGTCCGGCCTGCCAGCTGTCAGGACCTCCCTAGGTCTTTGATCCACGTCTGGCGGCGGAGGGTGGATGCCCGAACTGCCGCCGGAACGCGCGCGACAGTGAGGCTATGGAAGAAAATCCGGTCCGCACGGCGATGTCTGCCATAGGTAAGTCCGTGTCTGTGACAAGCCGTCTCGCGGCCTGAAGGCGCAGCGACAGGTAATATGCTGCCGGTGAGGACTGTACTACGGTGCGAAACAGCACTTCCAATGTGCGGGTGGAGCAGTTCACCTTTGCCGCGATGTCGCGGATCGCGACCGGGCTGTCCAGATGTTCCTCCATGACGTGTATGGCTTGTGACAAGCGCCGGTCGAGCCCGCTGCTGCGCCCCAGAAACACCAATGGCTGAGCGTCCGATGGCAATCGGACTTCGTCATAAACATACAGGCTGGCGACGTTCAGGGCTGCGCCGAAGCCTTGACGTGCCCGGATCAACGCCAGCATGAATTCGAGCGCGGGGGCGGCACCGCCCGTAGTGAAGATGGGCCCATCCACAACCCAGCGGTCGGGGATGACATTGACCTGCGGGAAGCGAGCGGCGAAATCTTCCAGATCCTCCCAGTGGGTGGTCGCCTTGCGCTGGTCGAGCAGTCCGGCCATGGCGAGAACCCAGCTGCCGGCTTCGACCCCGCCAAGCATGCGGGTGCTTTGCGCCGCCCGCCGGACGGCCGCCAGCAAAGCAGCTGAGGCATGGCGTATCACGTTGAAAGCAGCGACAACAACCAGAAGGTCACATTCCTTATCTGGTGCAAAACACCCGTCGACCTGCAAGGCCAATCCGCAACTTGTGGTGACGGACTGGCCGTCGATCGAGACGACATGCCAACGATAGGGCTCCTGCCCTGAGATCCTGTTCGCAGCTCTCATCAGGTCCAGTGTTGCCGCCACGCTCATCAGCGAGGCCTCCGGCAGGACAAGAATTGTAACGCTCAGGGGCTGGTTTGACTGCTTGAATACCATCGGTGCGCGACCCGTTGCATCATCTTCGTCAAGCTGTCTTCAAAGCGCTGCCTATCCTGTTCCGCCCGGACGCTCACCGACAGAGCGGCCAGCGCCTTCAGCCGGCATTTCTGCATGGCGGGCAGCCCAGAAGGCCAAGGCTTTTGACACTCCCGCCCGAGGCTCGCTCGTGCGCCGAGTCGACAGGTCGGTGTGCAGCAGCATGCTCTCAACCGTGGCAGCCAGTGTGTCATTGTCGCGCCACAGGCGATGGAACAAGTGCAATCGCTTCCCATGTCCTGCCAATACCTGAGTGGTAATGGTCAGTCTGTCGCCGGCATGGATCTCGTCCAGGTACCGGATATGGTTTTCGACAGTGAAGTAGCTGTGTCCCGACGCCACATATGCAGCATCGGCACCGATCAGTTCCATGAAACGGTCAGTCGCCTGCGAGGCGGCTTCAAGGTAGTGGGCCTCGTTCATATGGCCGTTGTAGTCAGTCCAGCTGACAGGAACCTGCCGCGTTGCCGTAATTGGCAGACCTTCCCGTTCGCCCGGTTCCGACAAGCTTGCCTCATGCGCCCGCACCACCCTTCCTGCACCACTACCCGTTCGACGCAGCGCGCGGATCATCCCGACCAAGTTGTCGTCACGCAAACGTTCAAGCTCACGGATCGACAGATGCCCTGACTGGGTGTCTGACTGCGAAGCGATCAGGTCAACCAGTTCATCATTGAACTCAGGCACATCCATCAGCTTCGTCCAGGGCCAGGACAGAGCCGGACCGAACTGCGCCATGAAGTGGGCCATCCCCGCTTCGCCTCCTGCGATCCGATAAGTTTCGAATAGGCCCATCTGCGCCCAGCGGATCCCGAAGCCCATGCGGATGGACTCGTCGATCTCCTCGGTTGTTGCAATGCCGTCTTTCACGAGCCACAGTGCTTCACGCCAAACGGCTTCGAGCAGGCGGTCGGCGACATGGGCATCGATCTCCTTGCGGATGGTCAAGGGATACATGCCTATGGTGCGAAGCATATCAGCCGCTTGGGCGCAGATTGAGGCATCCCCCACCAACTCGACGAGCGGCAGCAGATAGACCGGATTGAACGGATGCGCCACGATAGCGCGCGTGCCTTGCATGTTCAGTTCGGATGGCTTGAACCCCGAAGTCGAGGATCCAATAATTGCTAGCGGGGCCGCAGCCGCCTGAATAGCAGGCAAAATTCGGTGCTTCAGATCCAGCGTCTCGGGAACGCTCTCCTGCACCCAGTCCGCGCCCTCGACGGCCTCGGTCATGTCGTGGCAAAAGATCAGCCGTCCCTCTAGCGGAAGCCTGCGGTCATAAAGGGCGGGCAGTGCACGACGGGCATTTGCCAGCACCTCCGCTATCTTGCGTTCCGCCTGCGGATCGGGGTCCGAAACTGCAACATCCCAACCGTTCAACAGAAAGCGTGCGGCCCAGCCACCGCCGATGACCCCGCCACCAATGATTGCCGCCTTCTTCATGCCTGAGCCCCTTTCGGAGCGCGCTTGACCAGCCCCAGCCGTTCGCGCACGGCTTGCGGTCCAATGACATGAGCACCCATGTTCTCGGTGATCGTAACAGCCCGTTCTACGAGCTGTGCATTGGTCGCAAGTTGCCCCTTGCCCAGCCATAGATTGTCTTCCAGCCCTACACGCACATTGCCACCTGCAAGCACTGCCGCAGCGACATAGGGCATCTGATCACGGCCGAGGCTGAAGGCCGACCAGCACCAGTCGCTGGGCACCGCGTTCACCATTGCCATGAACGTGTTGAGGTCGTTCGGGGCACCCCAAGGGACTCCCATGCATAGCTGCACCAGCGCCGGGCCGGCCAGAGTGCCTGCGCGAACGAGCTCCTTTGCAAACCACAGGTGACCGGTGTCGAAGGCCTCAATCTCCGGTTTGACACCCAGTTCCGTCATCATTCCGCCCATCGCCCGCAACATGCCGGGCGTGTTGGTCATGACGTAGTCGGCCTCGGCGAAGTTCATCGTGCCGCAATCTAGAGTGCAAATTTCCGGCAGGCATTCAGCCACATGGGCCATGCGCTCGGTGGCTCCGATCATGTCGGTGCCTGACGCATTGACAGGGAATGGCGCCTCTGTCGGACCAAAAACAATGTCCCCCCCCATGCCGGCTGTCAGGTTCAACACCACGTCCACCTCAGCGTCGCGGATCCGGTCCGTGACCTCGCGGTAGAGGTCCAGCCTGCGCGAGGGCCTGCCCGTTTCCGGGTCACGCACATGGCAATGGACAATAGCCGCTCCAGCTTTTGCAGCAGCAATGGCGCTTTCGGCAATCTGCTGCGGACTACGCGGTACGTGGGCCGATCGGTCCTGCGTCGCACCCGAGCCGGTGACGGCACAGGTAATGAAGACTTCCTTGTTCATGGAAAGCGGCATGGTCGGCTCCTTCGTAGCTTGCTTGCGATACTACGAGTTTCCACATCCCCATTCTTATCCTATCTTGACAAACATTTGTTCGATCGTGCCAGAATTCTAACATGCGCCTTGCCATTCTTCTTTTTGACGGGTTCTCGAACATGGTCCTGTCATGTCTGCTGGAGCCGTTGCGTGCCGTTCGGGATCAAGCGTATATCGACATCTCCTGGCAGATCATGACGGCGGGTGACGGACCTGTGCGTTCGTCAAGCGGCTTGCTGGTTGCATCGGACGGCGATCCGGGCGGCCCGTTCGACGTCCTGATCGTGGTGGCGGGGTATGGCTACCGTGATCATGCGGCGAGCACGGCTCTGCGGCAGATCTCGGCGCTGTCGCGACGGAGCTCGCTGGTAATTGGGGCAGATACGGGTCCTTGGCTGTTGGCGGCGCTGGGCATGTTGTCTGCAAAGAAGGCCACGCTGCACTGGTCCCTTTTATCAGAATTCGCCGAAGCATTCCCTCACGTGCAGGTCGAGTCCACTCCGCATGTGTCGGAGGGCAAGATCTGGACGTGTGGAGGGGCGTCCGGGGCGTTGAACCTGATGCTGGCCTTCATTACGGATCGGTTCGGACAAGCGAACGCCTTTATTGCTTCGTCCATGTTTCTGCACGACGCCGAGCGTCCTCAGGCTGACATCAAGAGCGGCCTGCAGCCGTTGACAGGCAAGGGGACGGCACGGTTGCGCCAAGTAACCAGCATGATGGCTGAGACGGTTGAAAACCCGTTGTCTCTGCCGCAGCTTGCGGGCCACTGCGGTCTGTCGCTCAGAAAGCTGGACCGCCTGTTCCAAGCCGAGGTTGGGATGCCTCCAGGCCGCTATTTCCAGATGCTGCGCCTGTCGCATGCGCAGGAACTTGCAAACAGTAGCGATCTCGGCTTGCGGGAGATCGCTTTGCGTTGCGGATACTCCGATGCCCCCGCGCTGAGCAAAGCGTTTCGCCGCGCCTATGGCCGTTCGATCAGGCGGAACCGGTAGCTCCCGCTTTACCGGAGAAAGCCTCAGTCAACACTTGTCTGAAGAAAAGCCAGAGCCGCCGATGCTGCGGCACCTTGCATGATCAACGCACGAAGCCGCTGACCTTCGGCAGCCAGGTGGACAAAACGGGCACAAATGTCAGGACCAGCAGGGACACCATTGCCGCAAGGAAGAACGGGGGCAGTTCGCGGATCAGCGCAGACGGTTTCTGCTTTGTTGCCGAGGCGACGACGAAGATCAGCCCACCTACGGGCGGGGTCATCAGTCCGAAGGTCAAGTTGACAATGACGATAATGGCAAAATGTTCTGGCGCAATCCCAAGGCCATAAGCAATAGGTGCCAGGATCGGGACCAATATCATCACGCCAGGCAGCGGATCCATGAACATGCCGAAGATCAGCAGCAGCACGTTCACCATCAAAAGGAATGCAATCGGCGACAGGTTCATTGCAATCACAGCATCAGCCATGGCTTGCGGAACCCCCTCGATGATCAGCACCCACGCAAACGCGCGCGCCGACGCGAGGATCATCAGCACTGCAACCGACATGGTGGCCGAACGTAGAAATGCCCCCCAAAGATCGGAAAAGGTGAAGCCGCGATAGATGACTGCGCTGGCGATGATGGCGTAGAAAACTGCGACTACGGACGCTTCCGTTGGGGTAAAGAGGCCGCCGCGAATCCCCCCAACGATCGTGACGATCAACAAGAGTGCCGGAAGCGCCGCTATGGTATTGCGCAGCATTTGTGCTGCTGGCGGGCGCATTTCCTGGCTGCGATAGTCGCGCTTGCGGCTGATCCACCAGTTGACGCCTGCGGCCATGCCCGCGATTAGCAGACCAGGCAGCAGCCCTGCCATGAACAATGACCCGACCGACACATTGCGATCCTGTAGCGCATAGATGATCATCGTGATCGAAGGCGGAATGATCGGATCCACGACTGAAACGGAAATTGTTAGGGCCCCCGCATAAGCCTTCGAGTAACCGCTGCGCTCCATCATCCGCGCCATCATGGCTCCCGGACCTGCGGCGGCCGCCAAGGCGGAGCCAGAGATGCCTGCAAACAGCGTGCCAGTCAGCACGTTGGCATAGCCAAGCCCCCCGCGGAGATGCCCGACGAACTGTGACGCAAACCGCAGCAACATGCGCGAAATTGCCCCCGTTGACATGATTTCGGCAGCGAGAATGAAGAATGGCACCGCCAGAAGCGGAAAGCTGTCGAGGCCGGTGAACATCTCCTTGACCACGACAACCATTGGATATCGCCCAGTGACTGCCACGGCAGCGAAGGCCGACATCGCAAGGCTGAATGCGACCGGAACTCCAATCACCATCAGGATCAGGAAGGCAATGATCATGATCTCAGCCAAGAGCGACCTCGTCCGAGTGCTGAAAACCTGCGCGCAGGTATCGCGGCGCCATGAATGCCAGATGCACGATCATCAGCACGAAGCCGACCGGCATTGCAGCGTAGATCCATTTCATTGGGACCTGCAGAGCCGCCGACCGCTGGACCGCCATGCGGTTCATGTAGTCAATACCAACCCAGACCATAAAGGCAAAGAAGCCCAGCAATACCAGAAGGATCAGCGCACGCAGGGTACGCTGCCATGGACCAGGCAGCGCATCCTGTGCATTGGTAATGGCGGCATGCGCCCCCTCGCGCAGCGCGAGGCCACTGCCCAGAAAAGTTAGCCAGATCATGGAATAACGCGCGACCTCGTCCGCCCAAGTGAGGGAATTGCCGGTCAGGTAGCGACCCAGAACATTCCAGCCAAGGATGCCCGACATCGCCATCAGCACAAGCACCAGCACCGCACCGTTAAGCATTACAAAGACTGTCTCGATGCGGCGCACTTAGTTACTCGACCGCCTGAATGCGGTCCATTAGCTCCTTGCCGAACTGCGCCTCGTAGCGCTGGTAAGGCTCGGCCAGCGCTTCGCGGAAGACAGCCTTCTGCTCTAGAGAAAGCTCGTTCACGGACATGCCCGCTTCTTCCAGATGGGCAACGCCAGCCTCGTCGACATCGTCCACATAGGCGCGCATTGCGACAACGGCCTCGTCGGCAGCCTTCTCGAATGCCGCTTTCTGTTCGTCGTCCAAACCACCCCACAAGGCGGGGGAAACGAGGATGATCGTCGAGGAGTAGACGTGCCCGTCCAGCGTCAGGTTCTCCTGCACCTCGTTCAGCTTGG
>NZ_JBKGUN010000185.1:0-9052 GCF_046462195.1 Paracoccus sp. (in: a-proteobacteria)
GCTCATGGCCTGCTTATTTGCCTCAACCGGCTGCACAACAACGCAAATTTATAGGGACTGACCCTAGGTCAATATCAGGCAGCTTCATTGCCACACTTTTTTGCAATCGTACCGCCAAGAAATTTTGACAGTTGATTAAAGCGCAACAATCTCACTCATGCGTTCTTGCCGGCCTTTCTGAACAAAGATATCTTCTTGCCTGCTTGCGCAGGCATATTGCCGCGTCATTGCGAATTGCGATGCCTTGTTGCAAGCCCTTGGAAGCAGGATCGGCATTAGTCGAAGTCCAAGTGGGATAGTATCGGCAACGAAATTGTCCTACGCGGCTATGCCCTCTGCTTCAAAGCTGCTCCTGTTCAACGCTGAATGCTGACAACTCGTACCATGAAAGCCGCCAGTTTTCTTGGCAGCTTCGGCCAATCTGTTTGTTACGGAGCCGCACCAGATCATCCTAGGCTGTCACAACGGCTGAGGCATGTTCAGCTGTGCGGGCACTGTCTTTCTGCGCACCCTCACACTCTTTTTCTCCAGAAGCTACGGAGCACAAGGGAAGACTGCCGGCACAAGCTGAGACGTCTGTCACGGGCACTCCATGATTCAATGCTCAGAGGCAAGCCGTACCATCGCCTGCAACTGTCGACGACTTTCGCGCACATGGAAAAGCAGTTGGCTGTCCTCAAGGTACACGGCCAAGATCGTTCCACCTCCTGCAGCCTCATCGACATGCAATTCCGCACGCCGATCGAATCTTATCTCCAGTTGTTCAGCAGTCTTGTACTGGGTAAGCACCACACGGGGCATCACGTGCCACCTCCTCATGTTCTGCAACCAGAGGATGATCGCATCTTAATACTTTATTACAAGCGTAAACTTGGGTCTCGCACTTGGGAACTCGCACAAGGCTGCGGCGGCAAGAGCAGTGTGACGGCACCCGGAAATACCGTCGCACGGCTGCAGGAGGGTCCGGCCGCTTGGTACGAGCCGCAGCAACAAGACGGTATCCGAAGGACTTGAAGTGCCCAGAGCCATTGTATCCTCAAGGAGTCAGTGATGAGAAAGCATGAGCATGGTCAAGGCAGGACGTTTTGCTGGCATCCCGGGGTATGCATCGGCAGAGCCGGTTTCCACCTCCATCGTGACGTGCCCTTGATCGGCATATGAAGAGGGCAATATTCGAGTCGCAAGAAATGGCTCGTCCGTTTGCATCAGTTCGAGATCACGTGTGGGCGAGGTTTCCAGTCAAGCAGGCGTTCCTCTGAAGACCATAAAGATTCACAAGTCATGCTTGGTGGGGCCTCATGCTGTGCCAGCGTCTGCCTCTTAAATGGACAATGCGCTCCTGTATGAAGTTCTCATGCACAGGCTGAGAACATGCGCCCGGTCATCGGTATCGTACCGACCTCGTGCTCTTATTCATCTCGCTTAGCGTTTCAGTGAAGGGCTGGAAAGCATGTTCAAAAGAACCGAAAACCTTTTGGCTCTTTGCCACTCGTTCGTAGGGCATTGAGCATAGCACGGAACGGACGTGCAGTTAGTAGAAATAGTCATCAGAGAGCCATGAGCATTTCGCCGGACCCTGTCTGTGCGGCCAGCAGCTTCTGTATCCTCACGCATGATCGAGTGAAGCAATGTACCGAACCGGCTGCTTGCCCGCTGGAAATGCGCTGCCTAGGAGGATCCGTGCCAGCGTAATCACGCCCGCGCAGGCATCAGGATGGGCTCAAGCAAGGATCTCAGTTAGGCCACCTGGAAAGCCGGGTAGTAGTTGTTGCGTGGAACCTTCCCAGCCAAGTCCCGTTGACGCCGAGAAACCCGGCTGGACGAGGCGTTATGGCTACGGCTTATCTGAACAGGATCAGCACTGCTGTTCCACACCATGATGTCCACCAGACCTTCATGGACTTTGCCGAAGGAATCCTGCAAAGGGACGGCAGGCATGTCCTGTTCCGGCGGATGGCCGGCCGCGCGCAGATCGAACATCGTTGGTCCTGCCTGAAGCCGGACGATTCCGGACAATTTTCTTCACTCGACCAGGAGGGATTTTACGCTGCAGGCGCCTTTCCCACTACGGCAATGCGCATGCGTCAATATGAAGCCGCTGCACCAGGATTGGCGGACGAGGCCGTGGCAGGTTTGCAGATCACCGATCCAGACAGGATCACACATCTGATCATCATATCCTGCACCGGACTTTCGGCCCCCGGATTGGACTTTCACCTGATGGAAAGGTTCGGGCTCCAAAAGTCGATCGAGCGCACCTCAGTGGGTTTCATGGGATGTTATGCCGCGATCAACGGGCTCAGACTGGCGAGGCATATCGTCAGGTCCGATCCTGAGGCACGTGTCCTGATGGTCAGCTTGGAGCTTTGCACATTGCACCTGCAGGACACCGGTGACTTGGAGCAGGTTCTGTCGTTCATGATTTTCGGTGACGGCTGTGCGGCGGCACTGATCAGTTCCGACAAGGAAGGGCTGGCGCTGGAGTCATTCAAATCCGTGATGGTGCCCGACACCAGCGGGCATATCACATGGGCGATAGGTGACCAAGGCTTCGACATGGTCCTGTCCGGGCAGGTCCCGGCCAGCATTGCCCAACATCTTGGCCAACGGATGCACGATTTCCTACCCGCTGAAGGTATTGAAGACATCGCCTTGTGGGCAGTTCATCCCGGAGGAAGGTCGGTTCTGGACGCCGTGCAGCAGGCGTTCGATTTACCGTCGTCATCGCTGGCTCATTCGCGGGAGGTGCTGCGCACATGCGGTAACATGTCCTCTGCCACTGTTCTTTTCGTTCTGGACGCGATGATGAAGGACCCTGAAAGCAGGCAAGGAAGCCAAGGCTGTGCAATGGCCTTCGGGCCGGGCATCGTCGCGGAAACCATGCGCTTCAGCGTTGCATGATGGATAAACCCTCCCGTCCCGATTTTTCGCGCCGGTCGCAGGATTCGGAACTGATGGACGGCGAATGCGACTATGAAACCTTTCGCGATTGCCTGACAGACCTCGCCCGCGTCAACCGCATGACCTTGGCCTATCGGCCGACTCTGTCCTTCCTCGACCGCCTGCTTCGCCAGGGCCTCCTGCCGGAAGGAAGACCGCTGCATGTCCTTGATGTCGGCAGCGGTTATGGGGACATGCTGCGATCCGTGGCAGTTTGGGCGCGCCGGCGAAATCTGGCGGTCAAGCTTACAGGCATCGACCTGAGCCCTTGGTCAGCCAGAGCTGCGCGAGAGGCGACATCTGATGGGATGCAGATCGACTGGCGCACCGGCGACATCTTCGCATTCCGGCCAGACGAGCCGGTCGACATTTCTGTCAGCGCCCTGGTGGCGCATCATCTTTCCGACGACCTGCTGGTGCGCTTCTTGCGCTGGCAAGAGGACGCAACCAAGGTTGGCTGGTTCATCAACGATCTGCATCGCCACCCCATGCCGTATCATCTCTTTGCCCAAGGGTCGCGACTGCTGCGCCTGCATCACTTCGTGCAGCATGACGGCCCTGTCTCGATCGCGCGCGGCTTTGTGCGCGACGATTGGCATCAGGCGTTGGACGCCGCCGGAGTAGATGAGGCAGATATACGCTGGTGGTTGCCGTTCCGTTTGTGCGTTTCGCGGGTCAAACGACAATGAAAAATGCTTACGACGCTGTTGTTGTCGGAGGCGGGCCGGCTGGTGCTTGTCTCGCAAGGAATCTGGGCAAAGCCGGTCGCAGCGTCTTGCTGCTTGAGCGGTCGAATGGCCCGCATCAGAAGGTTTGCGGCGAATTTCTCAGCCATGAGGCGCTTTTCTATCTGCGAGGGATGGGAATCGATCCGGAGCAACTCGGCGCCGTTCCGGTTTCTTCTGTCGCGCTGATCCACAAACGTGCCGTGGCACTGTCAAAACTGCCTTTTCCCGCCGCCAGCCTGTCTCGTTGCGTGCTTGATGAAGCCTTGCTGGGTTTGGCAAAGGAGGCGGGCGTCGAGGTCCGTCGCGGGTCCCGCGTCCTCGAAGTTCGCAAGCACAAGGACCTTTGGCGCGTGGACGATGACAATCATGCTGTCACGGCACGTGCCGTCTTCATGGCCAGTGGCAAGCACGACATTCGGGGATGGAAGCGCCCCCCCGGCCGGCAGCCCGACCTTATCGGGTTCAAGCAGCAGTTTCGCCTTGCGCCTTTGCAAGCGCGAACCCTTGCCAGGCGGGTGGAGTTACATCTGTTTTCGGGAGGATACTGCGGCCTTGAGCCCGTGGAGGAGGATTTGTTCAACCTGTCCCTGCTGGTCAGGAAAGGGCGGTTTGCCCAGCTGGGTTCATGGGAGAACCTCTGGGATGACATGATGAAGGGCAGTCCGGTCCTTGCAGAGCGAATGGCCTGTGCCACTGCGATGACGGGAAGGCCGCTGGCGATCAGCGCAATCCCCTATGGCTTTGTGCGCCGAAACAGCGCGGGTCCGTGGTTTCTGGGGGATCAGGCTGCGGTCATACCATCCTTTGCAGGAAACGGCATTTCCATGGCGCTTCACAGTGCCCATGTTGCTGCAGATTGCTATCTCAGCGGACGTCCTGCCGATCAGTTTCAGGCAGCTTTTGCGCGCGATGTTTGCCGTCAGGTGCATCGCGCCACGCTCTTGTCCCGCCTTCTAGTCTTGCCCAAGGCGCAGGCTGTTCTATCGGCGGCGGCCTGCTGGCTGCCCAAGGCGATGCGCGGGATCGCCACCGCCACCCGTTTACCAATCGAGCAGCACACTGTGCAGTGACAGGATATCATCGGCAGGTCTTTTCAGCCTGCCGTTTCCCAGAAGCTCTCGCCCCATGATGGTGAAGGTAACGCCTTCCGATGGGCAGGTGGTTTTCCGTGTCGCCTTGCTTGAAGCAAGGACTGGAGTTCCTGTCAACTGTTGCTCTCTGGAGGAACCTGCGGCGGACTGGGAGAAGCGTGGCGGTGCAACAATTCCGCGATCACTAGGGGCAGGAGTTGCCGCTCATACTTCCTGCCTCTACGCTCAAGGGGATGACGATAAGGGAGGCTGGCATGGCATCAGCGACAGAACAGTTCACGGCATCTATTGAAAATAGCCGAGCGCCTTGATACGCCAGCCTACGCGGTCGCGAACGTGCTTTCCAGCGCGCTCGAGGTGACCGGAACGGCATCGCAGCCGATCCAGAACGCGTTGCACGGAACGTGGCTCGGCCATCCGCTTCATCCGGCACTGGCGACACTTCCCGTCGGCACCTGGACCATGGCGCTCGGTCTCCATGCCTGTGACGCCATGGGTCTGGGGGCGGGGCGTGCCGGCCCGGCCGCCGATCTGGCGCTGACCATCGGCGTGGCAGGAGCTGTGGCGGCAGCGGCGGCGGGTGCTGCAGACTGGCGCCAGATCCATGGTCGGGACCGGCGCACCGGGCTTGCCCATGCGGCGCTGAATTCCACCGCACTTGGCCTGACCATCGGGTCGCTTGCCATGCGCCGCCGGGGGCGCCGGAGGGTCGGGCGCGCGTTGAGTGCGACAGGTTGGCTTGCTCTGGCCGCCGGGGCCTACCTCGGGGGACATCTGGTCTATCGACGCCGTGTGGGTGTCGATCAGGCAGACCGTTCTCCCGAACCGCGCGGATTCCAGACCGTGGCCGCCCTTGCCGCGCTGGAGGAGGATCGACCCCGTCGCGCCGAGGTTTGGGACGAGACGGCCCGCGCCATGATCGGCATCGCGCTGGTGCGCCATGGCGGCCGCGTCCATACCGTGGGCTCGCGCTGCTCGCACATGGGTGGACCGCTGGATGAAGGCTGGGTGCAGGAGGGTGGGCTTGTCTGCCCTTGGCACGGATCGCGTTACTGCCTCGCCACAGGCCGCGTGCTGGATGGCCCTTCAATTGCGCCCCAACCCCGTTACGACGCGCGGATCCGGGATGGCCAGGTCAAAGTCAAGCGTGTTTCCGAGCCCGGCGACGAGGCCTTGTCGCCCGAAAAGATTGATGCAGCCCGAACTGCCGAAGCCGAGGGAATAGCCGACCTTCCAGCCGGAGCCCGAAAAGCTGACGAGGTGTTGTTCGAACATCATTAACTGCTGCGCCGGCTGTTCGAAACCGTCGAAGCGATGGACCCACAGGACCCCGAGCGCCGCGACATGATGCGCCTGCTTTCTGCCGAACTCGAAATTCACGAACATGTCGAAGACGAGATCTTCTATCCCGCCGTACGGTCGGTCAGCGAGGATGTCCCCCTGGCCCACGCAGAGCACCAGCAGCTTGCCGACATGCTGGCGGTGACGCTGCGTCTTGGCCCTTCGAGCCAGGCTTTCGAAGAGCAACTGCGCGCCCTTCATCAGGCCGTCGACCACCATGCCTCGTCCGAGGAGCAGTCCATGTTCAAGGAGGCTCAGCGCTTAGGCGACGCCCGCCTTCGGCAACTGGGCGCCCAGATGGAAACCATGCTGGATGATGAAAGAGATTCCCGCGCCCGCCGCGCCTTTCGTGCCCTCAAGATCCGGCTGCTGGAAGGGTTGTAGGCGACTGGAAAGACAAACTGTTCGCGCGGACAGTCTTGTCCGATGTTTCCTGCCCGTGCGACCGATGCGCTTTTCCCTACGACCCTACACAGCGCCGCCATTGCGCGATTGACACATGCACTGACACCAACCCGTTGCAGGCGATGAAGGTAAGCATCTGGCGATGGCAGTGTGCAGCGGTAACATATAAGGTCCATCTCAGCTGGAAGTTAGCTTTTCGCACCGGCCGCCTTGACCCGTCGGGCCAATGATCCTGCTGTTCATGTCGGCTGGTCAGAAAATTCAAGACCCATCATGTGGTCAGCCGCTTGATAAAGTTCAAATATGTCCGCCACAAAAACCTCGAGCAGTCAGCGTCCTCTCATGATGTTCTTTTTAAGCGACCAAAGTGCCGGAGCCAGACTTAAGCAGTGACACATGCTTGACTGCAATATCCAGGGCAGATTTAAGTTCTGTCACGGTGCCACGGGTCAAGCTGATGCTCCGGTTCTTGGTCAGCCGCAGCTACTCGGCTAGGGTTGAACTTCTCTTGGCTAATGTCTGTTTCCAGACGGGGCTATGGAGAATGCTTGTATTGCCACCAAGTCCGATCATCAAAGTAATGACTGCAAGGGAAGAGGCGGCCCTTGCCATGCTTCATCGCCGAGCCATTTCAAGCCTGAGCGGGAAAGAGGTCGTTTGGTCTTCTTCTCCGCAGCCATGGTCCAACCTTATGTGGCAGATATCTTGGCACCTGTTGAGGCAAGTTTTCCGACAAGGTGCAGGGCAATATTCAGAGAAATAAGGGACCGACAAACATGTCCGTCATTTTCCAGACCGTCTCAATCACGAGGCTCTCGTCACTTTTCATCCCTACAAATTCGCCTTTGATGAGCCTGACGAAGGCCTGTGACTGGATGTGCCGTCCTCAAGGGCTGTTGTCAGCGACCAGAACGCGTGAATCTGCCCGGCAGGGCCAACGCTGGTGCGCTGCGCTTCCCTGCCGGTTCAGTTCCTTTAGGCAGCTTGCGCGGCCATTCTTTTGTTCCACCGGATCGAAGACCACAGGGATATGCCGATCAGGGCTGCTCCGCCGAGCCCTGTAATGACCTCGGGGATGTGCACCAGAGATTGGGCGAACATCACCACTGACAGGGCAATGATGGCATAAAAGGCGCCATGCTCGAGATAGCGGTACTCGGACAGGGTGCTGTTTTCGACCAGCATAATCGTCATCGAACGCACATACATGGCGCCGATGCCGAGACCGATGGCGATAACGAACAGGTTCTGGCTGAGCGCAAAGGCTCCGATCACGCCATCGAAGCTGAACGAGGCATCCAGCACCTCAAGATAAAGGAATGCGCCAAGGCCGCCGCGGGCCGCGCCATGCAGCGTCTCCTGGGCACTGTCCAGCAAACCGCCCAGAACCTCGACCAGAAGAAAGGTCATCAATCCCCAGATGGCTGCGCTGAAGAACACTTCGCGTTCGGCACCCTCCAACAGGTGCGAGAAGCCCAGCACGAACAGCAACACGACTGCCACCTCGACCCCTCGGATAGTCGCGTATTTCGCCATGTGCCGTTCGATCCAGCCAACCCAGTGGACGTCCTTCTCATGATCGAAGAAGAAGCTGAGGCCTACCATCATCAGGAAGGTGCCGCCAAATGCCGCGATCGGCAGATGCGCGTCATGCATGATGCGGGCGTATTCCTCGGGTCGGCTGGCAGCGAGCAGCAGGGCCTGCCAAGGGCCGATCCCGGCCGCGATCACCACGATCAGCAATGGGAAGACGATGCGCATGCCGAAAACGGCGATCAGGATGCCCCAGGTCAGAAAGCGATGCTGCCATTCAGGCCGCATCTCCTTCAACTTGTTCGCGTTGACGATGGCGTTGTCGAAGGACAACGAGATTTCCAGAACGGCCAGCACCGCGCAGATGAAAAGGATCGACAGCATCCCACCGAAAGTGCCGGTGGTCTGCCAGCCCAGGAATGCGCCGAGCGCAAGACCAATACCGGTCACGATGATGGCCCATTTGAGATAGGAGAGTACCGGGCGGCCACGCATATCCAGTTGCGAGCCTCCGGTCTGGGGCGAAGTTCCTTGTGTCATGATGGAAGATTCCAGACGGCTGGAAAAAGAACAGGTGCCGACATCACGGAAGCGCCGCCACTTCCGCCAGAGGGGCCCGGTCACCGCTCGACTGCGCCATGCGCAATGGCATCTAGCGGGCCGCGGGGAGAATCAGCAAGCCTTTATGGATTGGCCCGGGCAATCGAGGGCTAGGCCTTCAAGCGTTTGCCATCTGAAACTTAGAATGTGCCAACGGAGGCAGATTGCTGTCTCTTCATGTTTCGTAGCAGTATCTTCGACCTACACTGCCCTGTCCCTCTTATCTTATAGCGGAGCCAGCCTCTTTCATTTGATGCTAAAGTTGTATGCTGGGGGCGCGAAGCTATACTCCCACCCCCTTGAACTTCCTCCCAGACCGCAACTGGCAAGCGCGACAGCAAAGAAGAAGGTCTGCGGTCTGCGGGCAGCGGCGGTGGGATCGGCTGCACGCCGTTGCGAGTCCTCGGGGCGAGC
>NZ_JBKGUN010000186.1:0-4700 GCF_046462195.1 Paracoccus sp. (in: a-proteobacteria)
CCGCGCCCACGATCGAGCCGGAGCTGAGGTCGATGCCCCCCGAGATGATCACCTGCGTCACGCCCACGGCGATGATGCCGATCACGGACACCTGCAGGATCATGATCTTGAGGCGGCCGATATTGCCGAGGAACGTCTGCCCCTGGAAGATCCAGCCCAGGATCTCGAAAACCAGGGCGATCCCGATCAGGACCAGCAGGATGTTGATTTCCGAGGGCAGCTTGCGGTGCGCCTTGGGCGCCGCGCGCTCGGCGCCGATTGCTTGTGTTGCCATTTCGGGTCCTCCCCCTTATTTCGCCGCGAGTTCCATGACCCGCACCTGGTCGGCCTCCGACCGGTCCAAGAAGCCGCTGACATGGCCCTCGTGCATGACCATGATCCGGTCCGACATGCCCAGAACCTCGGGCAGCTCGGACGAGATCATCAGGATCGCGACGCCTTCGGCCGCGAGTTGCGTGATCAGTCGGTGGATCTCGGATTTTGCGCCCACGTCGATGCCGCGCGTCGGTTCATCCAGGATCAGGATGCGCGGCTTTGTCAGCAGCCAGCGCGCGATCAGCAGCTTCTGCTGGTTCCCACCGGACAGGTTGGCCACCGTTTCCGCCAGGTTCGGCGTCTTGACCCGCAGCTTGGCGCAGAACTCCTCGGCCAGCCGGTTCACTTCACGCTGGTTGACGAAGCCGCGGTTGTCCACCTTGCCGCTGGACAAGAGCGCGACCTGGATGTTCTCGATGCAGTCGAGGTTCAGGAAGCAGCCGGTTTCCTTGCGATCCTCGGTCAGGAAGGCCATGCCGTGGCGCATGGCGACCGGGGGCGACTTGATCTCCACAACCTGACCGTCGATCAGGATCTCGCCGCTGGTCGCCGGGCGGACCCCGAACACCGCCTCGGCCACGTTCGACCGGCCCGATCCGACCAGACCGGCCACGCCCAGGATCTCTCCTCGCCGCAGCGTGAAGCTGACATCCTCGAAAACACCGGGCAGCGTCAGGTTGCGGACCTCGAGGATCGTTTCGCCGATCTCGCAGTCGATCTTGGGGAACATGTCGGTGATCTCGCGTCCGACCATCATCTTGATGATCTGGTCGCGCGTCACGTCCTGCGCGGCCACCGTTCCGATGAACTTGCCGTCGCGGAAGACGGTCGCTTCATCCGCGATCTCGAACAGCTCGCTCATCTTGTGGGTGATGTAGACGATGCCGACCCCCTTGGCGCGCAGGTCGCGGATGATGCGGAACAGGTGCTCCACCTCGGTTTCCGTGATCGCGCTGGTGGGCTCGTCCATGATCAGCACGTCGGACTTGAAGGACACGGCCTTGGCGATCTCGACCATCTGCTTCTGCGCCACGGTCAGATCGCCCACCATGTCCTCGGGCGCCAGCCGGATGCCCAGGTCCGCAAACAGCGCCCGCGTCATCCGCGCCATCTCGCCGTGGTCGATCAGCCCGAACGCGTTCTTGGGCTCGCGGCTGATCCAGATGTTCTCGGCCACGGTCATCGTGTTCATCAGGTTCAGTTCCTGATGGATCATCGCGATGCCGGAGTTCAGCGCGTCAAGCGGTGTGCGGATGTCGAGCGCCTTGCCGGCAAAGCGCACCTCGCCCCGGTCAGGCGTATAGACGCCAGCGATGATCTTCATCAGCGTCGACTTGCCGGCGCCATTCTCGCCCATCAGGGCATGGACCGTCCCTGGCCGTATCTTCAGCTGCACGTCATCGAGCGCGACGACGCCGGGAAACTCCTTTCGGACCTTGTCCACCTCGAGGATGTATTCACCGGCATAAACATCGCGTGCGGAAGCACCTGCTGCGTCAAGCATGATCGTTCCTCCCTGTGATGACCGGGCCCGCCTTGCGCAGGCCCGGCTGCACATCAGTGCTGGTAGTTGGCCAGGTTCTCCGGCGTCACCAGTTCGAAGGGCACATAGACCTTCGACTCGACATCTTCGCCACGCGCCAGCTTCAGCGCCGTATCGACCGCGCCCTCGCCCTGGCCCGCCGCATTCTGGAAGACGCTGACGTCCAGATCGCCCTCCTCCATGGCGGCCAGCGCGTCCGCGGTCGCATCGATGCCGCCTACGACCACATCGTCCATGGCAACACCCGACGTCTTCAGCGCCTGGATGGCTCCGATGGCCATCTCGTCGTTGTTCGAGATGACGGCATCGAACTCGACCCCTGCAGAAAGCCAGTTGGTCATCAGGTCGGTGCCCTGGGTGCGCGACCACATCGCCGTCTGCTCTTCGACGATCTCGATGAAGCTGCACTCTTCCGTGGCGATCACGTCCTTGATGTCCTGGGTGCGGATGCGGGCCGCCTGGTTGGACAGCTCGCCCATCATGACAACCGCGCGGGCGCCCTCGCCCTTGCCCTGCTCCTTCAGCAGGCGACAGATTTCCTGCGTCTGCAGGGTGCCCGACTCCAGCTCATCCGAGGCGACAAAGGCCTGCTTCTCGGGAAGGTCGTCCAGGTTCACTGGCTGGCGGTTGACATAGACCAGCGGGATTCCCGCTTCGGCCGCCAGGTTCGACATGGCCACGGTGGCATCCGTATCCACCGGGTTCACGATGATGGCGTCCACGCCCGAGGCCACGAAGTTCTGGATCTGGTTCAGTTGCCGGCCCACGTCGTTCTGGGCGTCCTCGATCTGCAAGGTGACGTCATCCAGACCCGCAGCATAATCCTGCATCCCGTTGCGCAGGACCGTCAGGAAGTTGTCGTCGAACAGCGCCATCGAGACACCGATGTTCTCAGCCGATGCGGCGCTGCCCAGTCCGGCAACAAGTGCCGTCGTCATCAGGAATGTCTTCACGTCCTCTTTCCTCCACTCTGGGCGCCTCCGCGCCACCTGCAACCAGGGGCATGCGGCATCCGGCCACCCGAAGGGATCGGGTGCGGGCACGGTGTTTCCGCGTTCCTCAACTCCTGCACTGCCAGTGTCCACAAGATGATGGTGCAGCCCGGTCGCCGCGACCGCATCCACCCTGCCCTTCAGCGCCAGCAGCACCTCGGCCAGTTCCCGGGGCTGCGCCGTTTCAACAAAGCGCGGCACGATCTGGACGCGGGCCTGGTGTTGGCTCGGGCCTGCTGCTCGAAAATCGCCAGAACGTCTTGATAAAAGCGGTGCTTGAATTTTTGCAGCACAAGACCAAGGCGCAGCTCGGACCGGTCCGCCAGCATCCGGTGCCGGATGACATTGGCGGCGTGATAACCGATGTCCTCTGCCGCCTTGTGCACGCGGCGCACCGTCTCCTCGCGTACATTGGAGCGGCCGTTCAGGACACGATCGACAGTTGCGGTACTGACATCCGCGGCACGTGCCAGATCAGCGATCGTAGGTCTGGCCATCACATCTCCCATCATTTGCATAAGGAATTTGTATCACCAACCTGCCGGTTCATGACAAGTCTGATCCTGCACCAGCAGTTCGGGCATGCAGCTCTGCATCGGCACGCCACTCCGAGGAACTCTGCCAATGACGGGCTGCGTCTTGACGGCATCTATGTGCCGCACCTGGTCTGCCGCGATCCAAGAGGGATGAGGTATCATGTCGGAGATCACCTCGATCAGGCTGAACTGGTGAGGAGCGGAATGCAGACATTCGAGGCTGACGTAACGGGCAGGCGGTATTGCGCCAGAAGCTGAGACGGAACAGGCGCCGGCAATCATTGGATTGCGGCCGCCCCGCATCATCGCGATGGACGCTCGTGACAGCGCCCGTTTCTGCGGCCGCAAGATTGTAAGGAGTCGTCATCAACTGCGTGTGATCTCGCCTGCGAGCTGCCCTTCGTCATCCGCCAGAAGAATGCTGCCGCGAATGCCGAGACTATTTCTGGCGCCGCAAGGCCGCTGACGATGTGTTTGGGATCCATGAAGAGCGACAAGGAATGCTCATGATCTTCCGCATCCGTAAGTTGCTGATCCGGCAGCGCACGCAGGCGGTCAACCCCCTGCGTGGACATCAAGGCGAGTTCGGCGGATCGTGCGGAAAGCGATGTCGACATCGAGCGGCCTGTTGCCATGGTCGAGAACCCGGAAAGTATTTTGCCTGCCAATGCCATCGTGACACTGAAGGCTTTGGTCGCAGCACCGTGGCATCTGAAAACGGAGATCATTAAGCCTGACACCGAAGCTTGCTCCTCAGTGGAAGGAGAGCAAAGTCGCTCGACGGCTAACGACAGTGTCTGACATCGGCCTGCTTGCTGCCACAGACATTGCGGTCCTTGACCGGCCACCGGGACCTTTGCAAAGTGGCCGGTTTCGGGTCTTGGTCTGGTGCCGCGGCAGAATTCGATCCAAGGTGGTGCATTCACAAGCGTTCGGAACCGCAACGAAGACGGGCGAACGATCGTTCAGGTGGCTGCTGATCATCGGGGTGAATAACGTCATCATCAAACAGTAGATGCTGACGCGCAAGCCGCCCATACTCGTATGGGTGGCGCTGGCTGAGTGAGTGGCCGGTAGCGGCATTTGTCAACCTCCGACCGCTGCAGCGCAAGTCGCGGAAAGCGCGAAAGTGTCGAAATACAAGAGGCCAAGGAACAGTTTGACGCAAAACTCGTAAAGCGGGAGTGGGAAAACTAATGTGCAGCAGGCTGCCGTCGAGCAGGCTCCGGTTTCCTGACCCGACTTTCGAAACGCCATAAGGCCCGCAGCATGCGTGACGCTGCATCATGAGACTGGATAGTTCTCGGCACCAAT